>NZ_JBHSBP010000097.1:0-2235 GCF_042650725.1 Micromonospora sp. GCM10011541 | reverse complement strand
CGCCCTCACCGCCGGGGTCGATAGTGACGACGAGGAACATCGCCGAGCTGGTCAGCGGACTGACTCCGGCCGAGGAAAGTTCGGGTGCGCGGTCTACTCCGCCACGAAGTGTGAGACCTCGTAGAACCCCTCAGCCATCCAGCGCGGCAAGTCGTCATGACCCTCGAGCTGCTCACAGGCCACCCGCATCGCCTGCTCCAACCGGCTGAACGACGCCCGGTCCCACACGAGTTCACCGCCCAGTCGGAGCAGGAAGCTCCCATCCACGGACTCGAACTCGCGCCTCAGCACCGTCAACGCGTCGTCCACGCCCGCATCTTGGCAGCCCGGTACGACGCCCTCGGCACTGTCCAACTTTTTCAGACACGCGACACTAGTGGAAGGTTGTTGTCAGTGGAAAGTCAGCCCGCATTCAGTGCTTCACCGTAATTTGGCTGCAGGCGGGTAGGTAGGCACCGCTTGACGATCATTCGTAAGCGCTTCCACCCTTCGGCTACGCCACCTGCCATGGTCCGGCCGAACGCAATAACATCGGAGATTGGGATATGTCAGAGAAGTTTACGGGCCGCTGCGCGTGCGGTGCCATGACATACGAGTTCAGCAACGCACCCGAGTTCGTCGCGAACTGCTATTGCAAGGACTGTCAGAAGTCGTCCGGAAGCGTCATGGCGACCTATTTCAGCGTTGCCGCTGACGACTTCAAGCTCCTCAGCGGTAACCCGCATCCCTATCCCTATATCGCCGCCAGCGGGAACACGCTGGAGCGCAATTTCTGTCCCGATTGCGGTGCTCGGGTTTTCACCGACAAGCTTTCGGGATTCCCGGGCCAGGTGTTCGTGATGCTTGGCAGTCTCGACGATCCTGAAGCCGTCAAGCCGCCGATCATGGAGATTTTCACGAGGTTCCGCATCTCCTGGACTAAGGCGCTCGACGTGCCGCAGTATCCCGGTCGTCCCGACGGCAAGGAATTGTCGCCGAGTGAGCGGCAAAAGGTGGGCGCCGGCGAAGGGTGCGGCTGACCTTTCATTGCCGCATCCAGGTCCGGACGTCGTCATCAGTTCGACTGTGAGCTGTGCTTTCATGAGTCGCAACGGCCACGTTGAACTACAAAGGCGTAGTTCGATCTTGCCAGCTAGTAGTGGTTCGGGCCCAGTGTTTTGTTCGACGCCTATCGGCTACCGCCTGACAATTTCGCCGAGGTGTTGAACCAGGCCGGGCTGTTCGGTGCAAGCCCGGATGCTTCGAGAGCCGGAGGAGCGCGCGAAGCTCCAACGGCCTGCCTTCTCGACCGGCGTGCCAGGGATTTCGTAGCTTCAACGAAGGCGGGTCCCGTGAACACGCCTTGTGAAATACACTCGCGAGGGGCGGCTCCAAACTCACGGCTAAGTGGGACCGCTACTGACGCACACTGGGCTTTGCCTTGCGGTAGGTGCGGCACCGCGATGCCGGGCGGGCGTCGGACCGGGGTACTGCCGTCAGCAGTAGATCAGGAGCGCCGCGAACAGGCCGGTGTGCGACGGTGCTGGGCGTAGGCAGGTGGAAGGCCATTGCCGGAACGGCAGATAGAATGCAGTAGCGCTGCGGGAGATAGGAACCCGCGCTACTGCGGGAGCGGGAGCAAGGGGCCGGTCGTCGTCAGCGCGCCCCCGCCCCAGGGCCGATCCCGCAACACACCCACAAGCTCCGTTGGCGGATGAGGCCGGGCGGCATCATCCGCCAAAGAGCGGTAGAACTGCTCAGCTCGTCGATGGCAGAGCGCAGTGTGGTGTCGCTGCTGCTGGTCAGCAGCCGCAGCGCACGCTCACCTGGGCAAGTGACGGCATATGGGTCACGGCAAGGCCACGTGGTATGTCGACGGCACACTCCGCCGTCGGCGACGGCACCGTCATGGACCTGTCCGGATGGCGCTCCGAGGACGTCAAGAACAGGTTCGCCGACACCACCCGATCGTGCTGGAGGTCTCCCACCAGCACCCGCGGCTGCGGCCCGGCGCGCGGATCGGCGTCTGGGCGGCCAACCACCCGCCCGCCGCTGTCCCCGGCTATCGGGGCATAAGCCCGGGCTTAGGCTTCGACCAAGCGGACGGCCGTCGACCTGTCCCGCGACCAGGAAAGGGAGCATCGATGTCTATGCTGGAACGTCCGGTCGCACCGGTTACGCCGCAGTCGGTGCTCAGTCCGCTGACCAGCTCGGCGATGTTCCTCGTCGTCACTATCGACCCCGGCGGTGAGGGCG
>NZ_JBHSBP010000096.1:0-5590 GCF_042650725.1 Micromonospora sp. GCM10011541 | reverse complement strand
CCATCAAACGCGCCCAGTCCATCACCGAACGACGAGAGCAGACGGGTTAAACGACAAGCTTAGGCCGCATTTGGCCTGTCATCGGGTGCTGCCCTTGAATCGCGCGGCACAGCGAGCCTTCCCCGGCCTGCACCGTCAGTACGTTTGTCGTACGGCGGTCGGTGCGCCTTGTCGGCAGCAATCCAAGGGGTCTCTGTGCCGTCCGGTTCCTCCGCCGTCTCCGATTCCGCTCGATCCGTTACGCCGGGCCTGTGGCGCAACTCCGACTTCCGCAGCCTTTGGGTAGGCCAGACGGCCTCACAGCTGGCCGAGCATGCGAGCCTGGTGATCCTGCCGTTGATCGCCGTCCTGACGCTCAACGTGGGCGCGGACCAACTGGGCGTCCTTCGCGCGTTGGGGCAGGCACCGCAGCTTCTGCTCGCGCTGTTCGTCGGCGTCTGGGTGGACAGGTGGCGGACTCGCACCGTCATGGCCTTGGCGGACCTCGGCCGGGCCCTGGCGCTGGGCGGAGCCGCCGTGGCCGTCCTCTTGGGTGGCCTCGGCCTGCCGGCACTGCTGGCCATCGCGTTCGCCATCGGGGCCCTGTCGGTGTTCTTCGACGTCGCCTACCAAGCTTCTCTCGTACGCTTGCTGCAGCGCGATGAGCTGCTGCAGGGCAACAGCGCGATCGAGGGAAGCCGCTCCGCGGCCCAGATCGGCGGTCCCGCCCTCGGCGGGACGATGATGTCCCTGCTGTCGGCGCCGATCGCCGCCGCGTTCAGCGCCCTGTTCTTCGTGGTGTCGTTTCTGGGCATCGCCGGTATCCGCCACCGCGAGTCGATTTCGGAGCACCCGGGCGGTCCCCGGCGGATCTGGCGGCAGATCCACGAGGGGCTCCGCTTCGTCTTCGGCGACACCTTGCTACGTACCGTCTGCCTCGCCTCGGCCGCATTCCAATTGTCCTTCGCGGCCATGATGACCAACTACCTGCTCTTCCTGCCACGGGAACTGCACCTGTCCGGCACCGCCATCGGACTGGCGCTTGCCGCGACAGGGCCAGGCGCGCTCGCGGGCTCCCTGCTCGCCGCCCGACTCCCGAGCCGCCTCGGTTACGGCACGGTGCTCGTCTCGGCGGCCGTCATCGGTGACGGCGTGTTACTGTGCGTGCCCGCGCTGCACGGCACCTCCGCGGCCGCCCTTCCCGCACTAATCGCGATCAACCTCGCGTTCGGAGTCTTCGGCCAACTGGTAAACGTCACCATCATGGCCGTCCGGCAGGCCCTCACTCCGGAAACGATGCAGGGCCGCGTCGCCGCAACGATCACCTTCGCGGGCATGGGCCTGACGCCACTCGGCTCGCTGCTCGGCGGCCTCCTCGCAGAACACTGGGGGATACGCAGTGCTCTGCTGGTCACGGCCGCCGGCATGATGCTGTCACCCATGCTGATGGCTCTGTCCCCGCTCGCCCGCCTGAGTCGGACCCTCCCATCACCAAATGCGACACATGATCACGGGTACTGATCTGCCACGATCCGCCCGTTACACAATGTCACGGCATGCCGGTCGGCGAGTGCGCGGATCTGCCGAGATCAGTACGTCGCGGCGCGAAGAGTGGTTTGTTGCACCGGCATCGCCCGGGCGCGCACGTTGCTGATCATCCGGAGCGGTGCGGTGACGATGCGGTCGAAGGGGGTGCGAGTACCTCGGTGATCAATTGAGTGTCGATGATCTCGATGATCTCGACGATCTCGCCGTCACGCATCTCGAAGATCCAGCAGTAACGGTTCGGGTATTCACGCCCTGACCTTGTGACGCTGTGATTACGACCTTCGACGACGACCACATCGCCATCGGCTACGAAGCGCTCGGCTCTCACGACGTTGCGACCGCCGAGTTGTTCCGCAAGCGGGCGGAGCAGCTCGTTGAGCACGACGTGCTTTCCCTCGTAGGTGCGTGACCACGCGGTCTTCCCGATGATCGTCCAGCGGACGTAGTGGGCGAGCGCGTCGATGAACGGCCACCCGTTTGCCTTCGCGGTCTCGGCGAAGATGCCCTGCAGGATCGCCTTATTGTTGATTTCGGGCATTCGACATACCTCGCGGTGCTCCGAGGACGATTTCCCTGACTGCTGTCGATGTCGAACTCATCTAACCGGAGCGCATCCGCATCTCCTCCACCTGCTCCAGCGCGTGTCCACCTATAACCGAGACAGCGCATGATCATACCCGGACGGTGCTCGGGAGGCGTCCTCTTCTGCCGCCGTAGGTGCGCTGGCCGCGGGCGGTCGTCACAGCGCGTGAGCCTCCTTGGCGCTGGCGACCCCGCTCATAGCCGACAAGAGGGTTCCCACGGCGAATCCGTGCCATCGAGCGTGTCGCCACCCGTCGGGCCGTGGCGGGCAGCCCATGTAATAGCGATAAAGCGATGGGATCTTGGTTGTACTAGTCTCGCGCCATGGCCTTGCGTCCGGACCAGTTCTATGACCACGCGGTGACCGTTACGGCCAGCGAGCGGCGGCTTCCGCTGGCGCGCATGACGGGATGGGACATCAGCCCGTTCGAACAGGATGGATTGCGCGTCGCGCCGCTGCGCCCGCCGGTGCTGCCCGAGCCCGCCCGGCACGGCGAGGATCCGGCAGAGTGCCGGAACTGTCAGGAGCGCGACGAGGGAATCTGGTTCAACGATCACTGGCGGCTGGCCCGTGTCCCGGGAGTGGGCGTGCCGCTGGTGCTGATGCTGCACCCGCGCGATCACTACGACATGGCGGATCTCCCCGACGATCTCGCCGCGGAGCTGGGACTGCTGACCACGCGAATCGTCCGCCACGTGCAGGCTCTGCCGCACATCTCGCGAGCCCACGTCTACCGCATCGGCGACGGCGCCGCTCACCTGCACGTCTGGTTCTTCGCCCGGCCGGAGGGCCAGGCGCAGCTCTACGGATCCTGGCTGGTCGTCTGGGACGACCTCCTGCCGGAGTATCCCGCCGACGTCGCCGAGGCGGACGCCGCGATCGTGGCTGATGCCCTGGTCGCCTCGCATGGGGGCCGCCGATCGGCCGCCACCCCACCGCGTGCCTGACCGGCTGATCCGCAGCAGCACCCGCTCCCGTCACCGCCGCGCCGCCATCCTCATCTGGCGCCGAGCGGTCATGCCGAATGAGCGTGCACTATGCGCCTGTGTGAAGCGTGGACGATGATCGCCTACCGAACGGCCTTGCTCTGATCGGGGCCGGATCGAGTTTCGACGTCGAGGTGTCGATTTCGCGGCTCGCCGTTCGTCTTACTGCGAATCTGGTACCGACGAGGAGGTAGCGATGAAGTACGTCATGCTCATCTACCAAGGCCCGGCGCTCGAACGGCAGTCCGCGCTCACCGAGGAGGAGCAGAAGCAGGTCTACGCCGACTACCAGGGGATCAACCAGACACCGGGTGTCACCACCGTGCCGCCGCTGGGACTCGCCGAGAACGCGACCACTGTGCGGGTCGAAGGAGGCAAGACCCTGACGACCGATGGCCCGTTCGTCGGGATGAAGGAGGCCGTGGGCGGTCTGTTCATCCTCGAGGCCGACGACATCGACGCGGCCATCGAGGTGGCCGCTCGCGTCCCGGCGGCACGTTATGGCGGAGCCGTCGAGATCCGGCCATCGGAAGTGTATTGGTAACGGCACTCGACGAGATCTTCCGCGACGAGTGGGGACGCGTCCTGGCCACCCTCATCGGCGTCCTCGGCGACTTCGACCTCGCCGAGGACGCCGCGCAGGAGGCATTCGTCATCGCCGCCGATCATTGGCCACGCGACGGCGTGCCAACCAACCCGCGCGCCTGGCTGATCCGCACGGCGCGTAACCGCGCCACCGACCACATCCGCCGCGACCGAGCTTTCGCCGTCAGGCTCGGCCTGCTCGTCGCTGCCCAGGAGGTCGAGATGCCCGTGGACACCACCACGTTTCCCGACGAACGCCTGGAACTCATCTTCACCTGCTGTCACCCGGCGCTCGGCATCGAGGCGCAGGTCGCGCTCACGCTGCGTACCCTCGGGGGCTTGACTACCGACGAGATCGCCCGTGCCCTGCTCGTCCCGGAGCGCACCATGGCGCAGCGTCTGGTGCGGGCCAAACGCAAGATCAAGGCGGCGGGGATCCCGTTCCGGATCCCGCCGGATCACCTGCTCCGCGAGCGTCTCGACGCCGTACTCACCGTCGTGTATCTGATCTTCAATGAGGGTTACGGCGGTCGCGACGAGCTCGCGGCCGAGGCGATCTGGCTGGGACGTGCACTGACCGAACTGCTTCCCGACGACCCCGAGGTTCGCGGGCTCCTGGCGATGATGCTCTTGCACGACTCCCGCCGCGAGACGCGGTTCAACGACGGCGAATTGGTGCTGCTCGAAGATCAAGATCCGTCACGGTGGAACACCACGCAGATCGCCCAGGGACGCGCCGAACTCGACCAGGCGATCGCTTTGGGCGGCCGAGGGCCCTACGTCCTCCAGGCTGCGATCGCCTCGCTGCACGCCGAGACGCCGTGCGACTGGGCGCAGATCGCCGCCCTGTACGGCGAGCTCACCCGCCTGACCGCCTCGCCGGTCGTCGAGCTGAACCGCGCCATCGCCGTCGCCGAGACCGAAGGACCACAGGCCGGTCTGCGTATCGTCGACGAACTCGGTCTGGATGACTTCCGCTACCTGCACTCAACTAGGGCCGAACTGCTGCGACGGCACGGGCGCACCGATGAGGCGCGCGACGCCTATCGACGTGCGAGGGAACTCACCGAGGACGGAGCCGAACGGCGCTTCCTCGAACGCCGGCTAACGGAACTTGCCAACAGAACAGGTTCCGGTAGCGACCCGGCGGCACCGGAGTGAGTCCTGACCAGGGTCCTGGCCTAGCGCCAGTTGCCGACCAGCCCTACGCCCCCTTCCCGGGTGACCGGCGACATCGCCGCACCTGTGCCGATGCGGCGTCAGATGCCCACCCTTGTCACCGAACACCCCGCGCCTCCGGCCGGCCAAACCGGGCACCGCCGATCATCGCATCCGGATCTGCCGCGATCCGCACGCTACCCACCGTTACGACGGACGTCGGCACATGGACATGGCGCAATCAGCAACCGCAATCGCGTGACCGCCACAGAACCGCGTTTCGGAACGCGGGCGTACGGGGCATTGCGGCGGGCGCGGCGGTGAGATCCTGGGCGGCATGACAGACCTCGACGCCAAGGCGAATCTCTATCGGTACCTGCTTGAGGCGCGCGAGGCGCTGCTCGGGAAGCTCGACGGGCTGTCGGAGTACGACGTACGGCGCCCGCTCGTGCCGACCGGCACGAACCTGCTCGGGCTGGTCAAGCACGTGGCCTCGGTGACCGCCGGGTATTTCGGCGAGGTGTTCGACCGCCCCTTTCCCGAACCCGTCGCGGGCCTGAACGAAGACGCCGAGCCGAACACGGACATGTGGGCCGCAGCCGACGAGTCCCGCGACGACATCATCGGCCTGTGGCACCGAGTCTGGGCACACGCGGACGCCACAATCGAGACGCTCCCGATCGACGCACCCGGCTCGGTGCGGTGGTGGCAACACACGCCGGTGACGCTGCACCTCATCCTCGTGCACGTG
>NZ_JBHSBP010000095.1:0-4299 GCF_042650725.1 Micromonospora sp. GCM10011541 | reverse complement strand
AACTCGCCCTGCCCGGCGGACTTGCTATGAGCCGCTGGCCTCAACTCACCCTGACAGACAGGGCAATGGCGGCGGTCGCGTTGTGGTTCGCGACGACCGCGTGCTGTTGCTACGCAACGAGCGCGACGAGTGGGAGCTGCCGGGCGGAAAGCTGGATCTCGGCGAGGAACCGGCAGAGTGCGTGGCTCGGGAGATCGCCGAGGAGGTCGGCTGGCGGGTGACCTCCGGCCCGCTGCTGGACGCTTGGCAGTACCACATCCGCGACGGCGTCGACGTCCTCATCATCACGTACGGGTGCCACGTCAGCACCGACGCTGATCCGGTCGTCAGTTACGAGCATAAGGAAGTCGGCCTGTTCACCGAGGCCGAGGCCGCGGCGCTGCGCATGCCAGAGGGGTACAAGAGGTCCATCGCGACCTGGTACGCCACGCTCAGCATCCGAGTCATGTAGGCGGCCGACAATGCGGTGCGGCGGTTGCGGGGCGGTGGTCGGCCGCTGGAGTGCGTCGCCGCTGTGCCCGGCTTGCCACGCCATCGCCGGTGCCGCCTTGCCAGCTCCTGCCCAGCGCCGTGGAGGCTCGGCCTTTTGGTTGTGGACCAGCGATACCACACGGGCCGCGCTGGCCAGCGGCGATCTCGCGGTCATCATTCGCACCTACCGGGCCGCGACCGGGGTGAGCCAAAGGCGTCTGGCGGAGTTGCTCGGCTACGACGCGACGTACATTTCGATGATCGAAACGGGGCGGCGGGAGATCAGCGATGTCGCCGCCCGGCTACGTATCGCCCGCCACCTCGGCCTGCCAGCGCACACGCTTGGTGTTAGCGACCCCGACGACGGCGACTTCGCCGCGATGCTCCAGTTCGGCGAGTCGACTATCCGCCTCGCCGCGATCGCACGGCAGTCCGGGCATGGCGCCGAAGCCGTCAACGAGCTCTGGCCGCTGGTCACCCGCTTGGAGAGCCGGGTCGCCGACGGGCATGTTGAGCGGGATGTGATGCGCCTGCTTGCCCGTGCCCGCGCCGAACTCGGCGTCTCACTCGGCCACGTCTTGCCCGAGGAGCGATTGGTCAGTGCCGCCCGCTGGACCGGCCGGGCGCTGTGGCTGGCCGAACACCTCGACGACCAGGACCTGCTCGCCTTCACCCTTCGGGTACACGGCAACGAGCTGCGTAAGGTCGAGCGGCCCAAGACCGCCGTTGCCCGACTTCGACGCTCCATGGAACTGGCGCCTGATCCCGACCGAGGTGCTGCCCTCGTACAGCTCGCTCGAGCCGCCGGCGAACTCGGCGACCGCGCCCTGTTCGACCACGCCATCACCACCGCCTGGCGACTGGTCGACTCCAAACCCGGCACAGGACTCACCAGCCCCTATGCCCTCCATGAAGTGCACCTGCGCGGGCTGGTCCACACCCGCCGATCCGACCTGGCCATCGACCTGCTCGATCGCCACCGTATGTCCGCCACCGCGATACGTCGCCGCGACGCCACGCTGATAATCGACGAGGCGCAAAACTTCCTCACCCTCGCCAACAGCCTGGACACGATGCTCGCCGAAGCCCGCAAGTACCGACTGTCCCTCGTCCTGTCCCACCAGGACCTCGCCCAGTTCCCGAAGGACCTCCTCGCGGCCGTCTCCGCGAACGCCCGCAACAAGATCTACTTTTCGTGCGCGCCCGAGGACGCCCGGGTCCTGGCCCGCCACACCCTGCCGGAGCTCGACGAGCACGACCTGACCCACCTCGACGCCTACACCGCCGCGACGCGTCTGGTCGTCGACGGCCGCCAGACACCAGCATTCACCCTGAAGACGCGACCGCCCCAGCCGATCGTGGGTGAGGCCACCGCGATCCGTCAGACAGCCGCGCAGGCCGTGGACCCGCAGAACAGCACCGCCATCGACGCCCTGGTCGACCGCCTGTCGAAGGCCGGGGACGACCGCACCACCAAAGCCAGAGGCGCCAAGGACAAGCGCTGAGTGCCGAACCCGGTGTCGGCGTAGGGGTACGTGCACAGCCAGGTGCGGCTGAACGTGCACAGCGTCTTGTAGGCAGACGACGAGATGAAGGGGCAGCTCCGGCGCTCCAAACCGCTCACAAACCGACCAGGGACTCGGCGGAATCCACCAAGACTGGCCGGCGACCGCTGTGACGATCGGTAACCAGCGACGCGGCATCGACCGGGCGACACATCCTCTTCTAATGGGTTCTGTCAGCCTGCTGCGGCAGGATGGCTCCGGTAGCGGCTGGCGGGTCAGCACTCTTCTCTTCAGGCCTTCAAGGTCTTGCGGCAGACCGAGCGCCCGCTGGTCGTGAGGAGGCTGGACAGCTGATGGGATGACGTGCCCCGGATGTTCGCGGTGAGTACTTGGCCATTAGATCGCTGAGGTCTCTTCCACGCTGCCATGGACGACACTGTCCATCGAGGAAGGTGGCGTGATGCTGTATCTGGGAGACGACTGGGCCGAGGACCACCACGACGTTGAGCTCGTCGACGACCACGGTGCGAGGTTGGCCCGTAAACGGCTACCCGAAGGTCTCGAGGGCGTCACCCGGTTGCACGCGCTGATCGCCGAGCGGATGCCGCCCGAGTGGGTCGACCTGGACCCGGGCGAGGCCGCAGCGCAGGTGCGGATCGGGATCGAGACCGACCGCGGCCCGTGGGTGCAAGCATTGATCGCGGCCGGCTATCAGGTGTATGCGATCAACCCGATGTCCGTGGCCCGCTACCGCGAACGGCACTCCACCTCGGGGGCGAAGTCCGACGCCGGCGACGCGCACGTGCTCGCCGAAATCGTGCGACTGGACCATGCCCATCACCGACCTGTCGCCGGGGACAGCGACCAAGCCGAGGCGATGAAACTCGTCGCCCGCACCCATCAGACCCTGATCTGGGACCGCACGCGGCAGCTGCTGCGGCTACGCAGCGTCCTGCGGGAGTTCTTCCCCGCCGCCCTGGACGTCTTCGACGACCTGACCGCGTCGGACGCGTTGGAGCTGCTGGCGCGTGCGCCGGATCCTGCTCGCGCCGCCCGCCTATCGCGGTCGCAGATCGCCGCGGCGTTGCGGCGGGCGAAACGCCGCCAGGTTGACGCCAAAGCCGCCGACCTGCAGCAGCGACTACGCGGGGCGCAGCTGCGCCAGCCGGACGCCGTCCAGGCCGCCTACGCGGCCATCGTGACCGCTCAGGTCCGGCTGATCGCGGCGCTCAACGTCGAGGTAGAGCAGCTCGGGCAGGTGGTGGCCAAACATTTTGGCCGGCACCGGGACGCTGAGCACTACCTGAGCCAACCCGGCCTCGGCGTGGTCCTCAGCGCCCGGATCCTCGGCGAATTCGGCGACGACCCCCACCGCTTCACCGACGCCAAAGCCCGCAAGAACTACGCCGGCACCTCCCCGATCACCCGCGCATCCGGCACCCGCACCATCGTGCTGGCCCGCTACGCCCGCAACCGACGACTCGCCGACGCCGTCCACCAATGGGCATTCTGCTCGCTGAAAGGCTCACCCGGCGCCCGCGCCTACTACGACGCCCTCCGCGCCCGCGGCACCGGCCACTCTATTGCCAGCAACGTGTACCGCCCGGGCGGTCCGACGCGGTGCAGCCGGCCGGATGTGGCGGCGCGGACGGGCAAGGCCCGTCGACAACGTCCAGCGTCCAGTTCACGCCCACTCGCACTCTCGCCGCGGCACGCCGTTCGCTCAACCGGCGCCGCCGACCTCGGCGCCCGCTCACTGCGACTCGCGCGCTACCCACCGTTACGACGGACGTCGACACACGGACATGGTGCAATCAGAAACCGCAATCGCGTGACCGCCACAGAGCCGCGGTTCGGAACGCGGGCGTACAGGGCATCGCGGCGGGCGCGGCGGTGAGGTCCTGGGCGGCCTGACAGACCTCGACGCCAAGGCGAATCTCTATCGGTACCTGCTTGAGGCGCGCGAGGCGCTGCTCGGGAAGCTCGACGGGCTGTCGGAGTACGACGTACGGCGCCCGCTCGTGCCGACCGGGACGAACCTGCTCGGGCTGGTCAAGCACGTGGCCTCGGTGACCGCCGGGTATTTCGGCGAGGTGTTCGACCGCCCTTTCCCGAACCGGTCGCGGGCCTGAACGAAGACGCCGAGCCGAACACGGACATGTGGGCCGCAGCCGACGAGTCCCGCGACGACATCATCGGCCTGTGGCACCGAGTCTGGGCACACGCGGACGCCACGATCGAGGCGCTCCCGATCGACGCGCCCGGCTCGGTGCGGTGGTGGCAACACACGCCGGTGACGCTGCACCTCATCCTCGTGCACGTG
>NZ_JBHSBP010000094.1:0-1057 GCF_042650725.1 Micromonospora sp. GCM10011541 | reverse complement strand
AAATAGATGCAAAACGATGACCGCCGCGCCGGTGGCAGCCATCGTTTAACACCAGTCACCTAGGGCCTGTCCTGTCGATCATGGAAGCCAGATGATGGCCGCGATGAGGACGAGGCTGGCCCGGTAGAGGGATGCGCGTTTGGCGTAGCGGGTGGCCAGGTCACGCCACTGCTTGAGGCGGTTGAAGCACCGTTCCACCACGTTGCGCTTCTTGTAGACCGCCCGGTCGAAGGCGGGTGGTCGTCCGCCGGTGCTGCCCTTGGCGGCACGGCGGGCGACCTGGTCCGACCGTTCGGGGATGACGTGCCGGATGCCGCGTTGTCGCAGTGCTCGGCGGGTGGAGTCGTGGGCGTAGCCCTTGTCCGCGATGAGCACGTCGGGGCGCTTGCGGGGCCGGCCGGGTCCGGGCTCGTTGACCCGGATGGCGTCGAGCAACGCCAGCAGCTGCGGGTTGTCGCCGGCCTGACCTGGGGTGAGCAGGATCGACAACGGCCGTCCCCGCCCGTCGACCGCGAGGTGGATCTTCGTGCTCAGTCCGCCTCGGGACCGGCCGATGGCCTCGCCATCTTGCGCACCAGGCGTCGCCGGACTTGCCGCGGAGCCCCCTTTTTGCGGGCGCCAGCGGCATGCTGGTGCGCCCGCACGATCGACGAGTCGACGCTGATCGTCCACTGCACCGGTGTGCCGTCGTCGTGCACCTGCGCCGCAGCCAGGATCCGATCCCAGGTGCCATCGGCGGTCCACCGGCGCAGCCGCTCGTGGCAGGTCTTCCACGGCCCGAAGCGTTCCGGCAGGTCACGCCACGGTGCGCCCGTGCGCAGCTTCCACAAAATCCCGTTGATCACCTGACGGTGATCCCGCCACCGCCCCCGCGCACCGCCCGGCTCGGGAAGCAGCGGCGCGATCACCGCCCACGCCTCATCGGTCAGTTCACCACGACGCACCACCGGCACATCGTCAACGATCAACCACTACAAGATCGGCAGGACACGCCCTAGGTGACTGGTGTTAAACGATGGCCGTCACCGGCGTGGCGGCCATCGTTTTCTGTCGATTG
>NZ_JBHSBP010000093.1:0-3462 GCF_042650725.1 Micromonospora sp. GCM10011541 | reverse complement strand
CTACTTATCGATCACCGACGCGCCGGAATCTCCTCGCCACGCCGACTTCGACACACGGCCTAGAGGCCAGACTATCGCACGCACATAGTCGAGAACCAGTCGAGCAGTCTCCACATAGCTCCTTCCGTCGCACGGCGAGGCTGGTCGGTGTACGGCGTCCCGAGGTAGTTCAACGCCGACGAGTTCGGATCGCTCAAACCTATCCGCTCTCACCTACGCCCGCGGCTGTCGGTAATCCGTCACCACTGTCAAGATCCTTAGACGGCGGCATGAGGATGCGACGACGGCCGAGATCGTATGGCGGCTGTCCCGACTTGGCATGACTAGCACGGGCACATTCCGCTGGTGCGTTGCAGTGAAGACCGCACGAGGTTGAGGGTGTGGTAGCCCCGTGTCGCCTCTACCGCTCACGGTGAGCTGGCACCGGCAGCCCGTCGCCGCCGCACACACGGGCGGCACCACGAGGCGCGGCTTCGCCGGCCTGGCTGACTGTCGATTCGCTGTTGACCAGGTTGAGTACCTTCGGCGGAAGTGTTGACCGTCAAGAACAGGACGCACCGGGCGGAGGACGCGATGGTGACGGAGCAACGCGGTGACGACATCCAGGTCTCCGACGGCGCGACGGTCAAGGCGGCGCAGGAACGCCTAGCTCGTCTACGGCATCAGGCGCTCGAAAATCCAGCGAGGTACGTTTCAGTCCTCGATGGTGACGCCGGTCGAGCGCTCGATCTTTGTCGAGAGTTTCGACCGTCAGCCGAGCTGGTGAAGCTCCTGCGTGAGATTGTCCACTGCTACCGCTTGCTGGCGGCACACTTCCCTTTTCCTGGCGAAGCCGGGCCCCACGATCTCAAGGTCGCGCACACCCGGGAGCTGTTGGCAGACGCGCTGTGGGCAGTCGGCCGACCCACCGAAGCGATGGCGACGGTTCAGGAAGCACTAGCGGATTACAGGCGGTTCGAACGGTCTTACGTCGGCGAGGACGGCTTTCCAAGGATTATTGCCATGGTACTTGGAAACACAGGATTACGCCTCAAGGGAGTGGGTCGATACGACGACGCGATCGATTACATGCGGCGGTCACTGCAAACGTTCGGTTCGGTGGAGGGGCCGAACCAGCGAGCGCATCTCGCCATGGGCTGGGCCAACCTCGGATCGGCGTTTGCGGCGGCCGGTCGTTACGGCGAAGCATGCGACGCATTCAACAAAGCGATAGCGCTCACCAACGAAGCAAACTTTGAGGCGCCCGATATCCGCAGCAAGCTTTTGGCAGCCTCGATGTCCGACCTCGCGTTGAGCCTCAAGTTGAACGGTAGGAGCTCAGACGCCATACGAGTTGGTCGAGAAGCTGTACAACTCTTTCGTGAGGCGGCGGAACGGCTCGCTCCCTGGGCCGCCCGGCCGAATCTGGCTCGATTGTTACTTAACCTAAGCAACGCCCTCTGGGATAACGAAGATTATGAGGACGCTATTCGTGCCCAAGAAGAGGCGATAGCGTGCCTCCGAACGCTTCCCCGGCCGACCTCCGACGATGAATCGTTGTTGTCGGACGCGTTGGCCTCTTTTTCATCCCGCCTGGCCTGGATCGCTCGCCTCGACTCGCCGCAGCCGTGGATGCGGGCCAGGTTGCACGATGCTCTTCGTGAGCAGCTCGATAAGGAATCGCGCCCCAACCGTGGGAGATTCCTTTGGCGGCTGACATCGAGGACCTTTCCGTTCGTCGCTTTAATGGGATGCCTCGCCGCGCTGGTCTCGATGCCTGGCCAGTCCGAGGTTCTGGACGCGGTCACCACTCCCGTCTCGATGGCGACGGTGAGCTTGTGGACCTGGCGCTACTTCTACCGGCAACGGGTCAAGACCCGATACTGGGCCCGGTTGCCCCGCTTTTGGGAGATGCTGGTGGCGTCTATGTCGGCGATCGCCTGGGTCGCCGTTCCCGTCGCGACTACTCTCTTGGAAAACAACGGCAGGTTTGGCCAGGACCTCGCGGACTCCTCTTTGTTCGAGCTATCCACGGTCCTCGCCTTTGTATACATCTTTGTCTTCACCATCGTCCAACTTCGACAGATGTCGCCGCCCTACATGGAGTTCTCAAGCTACTTTCCGGATGTTCCTGGCATCCCGCAGGATGTGCGCGACACCGCGGTCGACGGGGTGATAGGCCTGGTCCGCAGGGCGTAGCGCCTGGCGGCATCCGGCCAAGTCGCGAGTTGCGCGTAGCCGCGGATGGTCGTCGGGAAGCTTTTCGTTCCCCAACGGCCTGGCCCGTTTGGTCCACCACCTCCGCAACTTGCATGTCCTTGAGGTGTGGACGCCGACAGTCACGCTCAGGTCCTCGTTCACATTTCCTACCTGGTCCGTCACAACCCGACTGCTGAGCAAGCTTGCGGAGCAGCCAAGCGAGCAGCCAAACCGGCGGTCGTAGGCGAACGATGGCGGACCGGGACAGCACCTCGGGCATGAGGACCAGGCGATGGACCAGTGCCAGGGGGCCGACTCGTAATGCGTAGGTCACCGTCGGGGATAAGGACGGTGCCCGGCGCGCGGGAGGTGGCGCCGCCCTTGCCCCGTGACCCCTAGAAGGCGCGGACGACGGTGATGGTCACGTTGGGCAGGAGTTAGCCCAGCTGGTGAGGGCGTTCTTCTCGCTGGTGTCGACGGTGAGCCGCCAGCGGATCTCGGTGGCGACCCATTCGTTGATGTAGCGGCAGCGGGCCGAGCTGTATGGCGGCATCCAGGTGGCGGGGTCTTGGTCGCCCTTGGCCTGGTTGACGTTGTCGGTGACGGCGACCAGGGGGCGGGAGTCGCCGAGGTCGTTGGCATAGGACTGGCGGCGGCTGGTGGTCCAGTTGCGGGCGCCGGAGTCCCAGGCTTCGGCGAGGGGGACCATGTGGTCGATGTCGAGGTCGCTGGTGAGGGTCCAGTAGGCGTTGTCGTAGTAGGAGTACCAGCGCCCGCCGGACAGGGAGCAGCTGGATCCGATGGTGGGTTTGGTGGTGGCTTCGGCGATGAGGACTTCGTTGCGGGTGTTGCAGCCGTCGCCGTCGGCGTCGCTCCAGTGGGGGAACAGGCTGCGGTCGTAGCCGGTGCGTACTTCGGTGGCGACGGGCGGGTTCGCCACCGCGGTGCGCAGGGCGGCGGAGTAGGTCTCGGCGTGGGCGGGGGCGGCGGTCAGGGCTGTGGTGGCGGTGACGGCGGCCAGCAGGGTGGCGGCCCATCGCAGGGTGCGGGTCACGGTCGGCTCTCCCGGTCATCGAAGATAGCGGTACCTCGATATATGCAGGGAAAGACCGATGTAGCAATGGTCTACAAGCGAACAACCGCGGAACAACGATCCCGCGGAGCCCGGCTATCAGTTGGCCGTCTCCGCATCGGACTGCCGGTACTGGTAGACCTCTAGTACCAACGCCGTTCAGTTAGGGCGGCGGTTGGCGTGTCAAGGGTCGGGGCTGATGACGTCGATGC
>NZ_JBHSBP010000092.1:0-133194 GCF_042650725.1 Micromonospora sp. GCM10011541 | reverse complement strand
TCATTGATCGCCTACGATCACTAGCCCCTGCTGACCAGGAGCGAAATTCCGGTCAACGATCTATGTGGGCCAATGGCTTCCCGAGCCGCTGCTCGCCGGGGACCCGATGCTCGGCCCGGCCGACACCGCCGAGCAGCGCGAATCGGTCTCGTACGCGGTCCTCACCCTCATGGAGCGCCTCTCCCCCAACGAGCGGGCGGTGTACGTGCTGCGGGAGGCCTTCGACTACCCGCACCGGGAGATCGCCGTGATCCTCGACATCACCGAGGCCGCCAGCCAGCAGATCTTCCGTCGCGCGAAGAAGCACGTCGCGGACGGCAGGGCCCGCACCGAGATCGACGAGGCCGCCGCCCGGCGGATAGTCGAGGAGTTCCTCGCGGCCGCCACCAGCGGCCAGACCGAGCCGCTCGTGCGGCTGCTCACCGAGGACGCGATATCGATCGGCGACGGCGGCGGGAAGGTCCCGGCCCGCGCCAAGGCGTTCGAGGGCGCCCTCGCGGTCGCGAAGTTCCTGTGGGGCCTGTTCAAACCCGGCGAGGCCAAGCGCGCCATGGTCGGCGGCGCGCCGGAGGTCTACGCCTGGACCGCCAACGGCGACCCCGCCGTCGTGGCGGTCGTCGACGGCCGGGTCGTCGGCGTCATGTGCCTGGAGGTCACGGCCGAGGGCATCGCCGCGTTCCGCAACCAGGTCAACCCCGACAAGTTGGAGCGCGCGACCGAGCGGTTCGCGGCCTCCGACCACGGGGAACCGCTGTTCAATGCCTTCTGACGCCCGTGTGACGTGCTTCACATGACGTTCCTGTCAGGAAACGGCGGGCCGCCCGGTTCAAGTGGCGAACCCGCGTCAGACAGGAGTACGGAAATGCAGCACCGCATCATCGTCCTCGGAGCCGGATACACCGGAGCCATCGCCGCCGGCCGCCTCGCCAAGCGGCTGCACCGCGAGGACGTCGCCATCACCCTCGTCAACGCCGAGCCCGACTTCGTGGAGCGGGTCCGGATGCACCAGCTGGCGGTCGGCCAGGACCTCAAGCCCCGGCCCTTCAGCGAGATGTTCGCGGGCACCGGCGTCGAACTGAAGCTCGCGAAGGTCACCGGCGTCGACGTCGACCGCAAGACCGTCGCCGTCATCGACGCGACCGGCGCCGAGGAGCTGGAGTACGACACCCTCGTGTACGCCCTCGGCAGCGGCTGGAACGCCCGAGGCGTCCCCGGCACCGCCGAGCACGCCCATGAGATCGCCAGCCGCCCCGGAGCGCTCCGGCTGCGCGAGCGCCTGGCCCGCCTGGAGGCCGGGCGGACCGTGACCGTCGTCGGCGGCGGCCTCACCGGCCTGGAGGCCGCGACCGAGATCGCCGAAGCCCGCCCGGATCTCGACGTCGCCCTCGCCGCCCGCGGCGGCCTCGGCGACTGGCTCTCGCCCAAGGGCCGCGGGCACCTGCGGAAGGTCTTCGACAAGCTCGGCATCACCGTGCACGAGCACGCCGCCGTCACCGGCGTCGAAGCCGACCGCGTCACCACCGCCGACGGCAAGGCCATCCCGGCCGCGGTCACCGTGTGGACCACCGGCTTCGCGGTCCACCCGATCGCGAAGGCGACCGCCCTGGAGGTCACCGGCGCCGGCCAGATCGTGGTCGACGGGACCATGCGCTCGGTCTCGCACCCCGACGTTTACGCCGTCGGCGACGCGGCCTACGCGATGGGACCGGGCAACAAGCCGCTGCGGATGTCGTGCGCCTCGGGCACCCCGGTCGCGTGGCAGGCCGCCGACGCGATCGCCGCGCGCCTGACCGGCGGGAAGCTCCCGAACATGCCGATCCGCTACTTCAACCAGTGCATCTCGCTGGGCCGCAAGGAAGGCGTGATCCAGTACGTCACCGCCGACGACCGCACCGTCCGGGCGGCACTGACCGGACGGCTCGCCGCCGTCTACAAGGAACTGGTCTGCAAGGGCGCCGCCTGGGGCGTCGCGAACCCGACGCTCGGGATGCCGACCCGGCGCCGCCGCGTCGCGCGGGAGCGGTCCACGGCGGGCTCGGCCGTCAAGGCGCTGGCCTAGTGCACGCGGCGACGCGGGCGCCCTCGATGCGAGGGCGCCCGCTTCGCTGTCGGTCTAGGCGGCGACGATCGCCGGGTGGAGGTCCTCGGCCGAGGGCTCCCAGGCGGTGCACGGCCTGGACCTCGCCGAGCATCCGCAACAGGTCCTGAGCGGCGATGTCCTGGGCGCCGCAGGCACGTGCCCACGCGTACAGGTCGGCGGGGGCCGGCATCTGGCGGCCCAACGTCAAGGCGGTGCCGCGGATGCTCGGGCACGCCCCGGCGTCGACGACGCTTGACGTGTACGCACGTCTGTTCGGTGATGACCTGGACGCGGTCGCCAACCGGCTGGACGGGGCGGCCGCGGCTCGGGACAAGGACCATCTAAGGACTCGGCCCGCCAGCGGCGACGTGATCAACCTCGGGAAACGGCGAAGCCCGGGCCGTTGACCTGGGCTTCTGTACCGAGCCGCCTGACGGAATCGAACCGTCGACCTACGCATTACGAGTCGGCCGCCCGACGCTGGTCTACCGCCTGGTTCTCATGTCAGGGGTGATGCCGGGTCCGTGGTCGTTCGCTCATGCTCGCCGGTTTGGCTGCTCGCTTGGCTGCTCGCTTGGCTGCTCGTGCAGCACGCCGA
Organism: Micromonospora sp. GCM10011541; assembly: GCF_042650725.1. Classification (NCBI taxonomy): domain Bacteria; kingdom Bacillati; phylum Actinomycetota; class Actinomycetes; order Micromonosporales; family Micromonosporaceae; genus Micromonospora; species Micromonospora sp. GCM10011541. The sequence goes on along the minus strand of NZ_JBHSBP010000092.1, from coordinate 130,516 downwards.
CAACGCGGCCAGCGCACCTGCCGGATCGTGCACGATGCTGTGGCCGTCACTGATGACCCGGCGGGTTCCTGAGTCGACCGGGTCAGTGTCTGCCCAGCTCACCGGGACGACGCCCATCTCGACCTCAAGCCCTGATGGGCGCCGGACACGGACTTCCCTGAGCGGCCCCCACTCCTGCAACCGGACGACCTCACCACCGAGCAGACCCGCCCAGACGCCCGCCTCCGCATAACGCGCGTTGTCCGCAAGGACCACGATGTCGACGTCGGAGTCCATCCGCGCGGCCCCGCGTGCCCAAGAGCCCACGACCACCACCCCACGGACGTCCTCGCGCTCAGCCGCCCACCCGGTCACCATGCCGACCACCGAGCGAACTTCCCGGGACCGCTCCTCCGTCACCACGCGGCCGAGTCTGACAGATACCTATGGAAGCATCCCCCCGCAGTCACTGCCGCGCGAAGGAACCAGGCTGACTTCTTCGGTGTGAACGCCGATGCACCTCGTAGTCTGCTGTCATCGGTTGTCGCTGGTACGTGGCGCGACCTCACTGAGGCGGCAGGAGGCCAACCACCGGGCGCGTTGAATAGCTGGGCCGCGGTCGCACCGTGACGGATAGGCGGCCTTGCGGGCGCGTGCACGATCACGTGGTCGCCCTGGCCGGTCGATGTGACGGACAGCGGCTTACTGCTCGTCGTTGTGGCAGTTCGAGGGAGGATCATCGCCGGCCACGATGAAGTCTTGGCACGCAAGGAAGCGGCTATTGAAATGGCCGACGAGGAAGCCGGTCAACGCCACAATGGCGACGATCACCACCAAGGTGACCTTCAGGCCACGGCCCGGCAGGGTGAAGTAGTTGGGCGCGAGTAAAAAGACGATGATGGCCGCGACGAACGGCAGAACGGCGATGGCCGCGACCTCCAGCACGAGCGCAACGGTATGTTCAACGGCGCCGTGAGGGTGCCCCACGACGAGTCCTAGCGTCGCGTGTCTGAAGTGATTTGACGCTATCGCTTCAGCGCCCGATATCGCTTGAGTAGGGCCGTGATCTTGTCTGGGTTGGCTTCGCCGTTGAGTTCGGTGAGGAGGTCGTCGGGGCAGAGTTGGTAGAGGTCACCCCACCACCTGCGGGCTTTGTTGTCCCAGACTCGGTACCCGCCAGGCACTCCGCGCGCCACGTAGCGCCGTCGGCTCATGCCGTGTTCCCGGCGGTGATGTCGTGGCGTGGGGGGCGTCGGTCGGCTGTGGCCAGGAGCTGATCGGCGGTATTGGTCCAGCGAAACGGTTGGCAACGCTGGTTGTAGCCGTCGATTAACGTGCGGATGGCGCCAATCAGGTCTGGGACGCTGGTGAAGGTGCCGCGGCGGATGGCCTGACGAGTGATGATCCCGAAGAAGATCTCAACATGTTCATCCACGACGCGCTGGTCGGGGTGAAATGCATGCGGATCCTCGGGTTCTTCGCCAGCCACGCCTTGACGTTCGGGTGGTTGTGGGTCGCGTAGTTGTCGGCCACGACGTGCAGCTTCACGCGTGGATGGGCCTTGGCGACCTGTTTGAGGAAGGCCAGGAACTCGGTGTTGCGGTGCCGGTCGTAGCAGGCATCCGCGCTTGGCTGCTTGGCCTCCAGCCCTGGTATACGCCGTCGAGCACATCGACCACATCGACCAGGCTGCGCCGAGCTGCTCCCGGATCGGAACAAGGGCTTCCTTATGAGGTCGACACGTAGTGGATCACTCGCTCTGCTGCATCGTGGCAGTCGCGGTCGGTGCCCAGCGCTCCGGACTCCAGCCGGCCGCGTACCGCGGCCGCGATGCGCACCCGGGCCCAGGGGCCGTGTGCACATGGCAGAATGCTTCAAATCTGGGGCAAAGTTGGCAGACGGGCGAGCCGATGACGACGAGCAGGGCGGCCGAACTGCTGCGAAAAGCCGGGGATCCACAGCGGGCCACGTTCCTGGAACTCTTCTTCGACCTGGTGTTTGTCCTCGCGCTCGCTCAGCTCTCGCGCGGCCTGGCCGAGGATCTCGGGTGGAGCGGCGCCCTCCGGACGCTGGTGCTGTTGGGGGCCATGTGGTGGGTCTGGTCCAGCACCGCGTGGCTAACCGACCGGACGGACCCGCAACGAACGGTGATCCAGGCCCTGGTCATCGCGACCATGGTCGGCAGCCTGGTGATGGCAGCCGCGGTGCCCGACGCATTCGGCGACACGGGCCTGATCTTCGCCGGTGCGTACGTCGCCGTCCAGCTCGGCCGCGGGCTCGTCCTCGTGGCCGTCTTGCATCGCCACGAAATGCAGCGCCACGTCGTGCGGGGGCTGTTCTGGTACGGCCTGTCGGCGCTGCCGTGGATCGCGGGGGCGCTCGTGCACGGCACGGCGCGTGGCGCGTTGTGGGCACTCGCGGTCGTCCTTGACCACACGGCAGGCAGAATCGGCTTCCCCACCCCAGGGGCGGGCCGTACGCCCAGCCAAGACCTTGTGATCTCGGGCGAGCACCTGTCCGAGCGCTACCGGCAGTTCTTCATCATCGCGCTCGGCGAGCTGATCCTGGTTACCGGACTGGCGCTGAGCAGCAGCGACTTCGCGCCGGACGGGGTCGCCGCGTTCGCAGTGTCGATCGCGACCACCGTGCTGCTGTGGCGGATCTACATCTACCGCGCTGGGCAAGTCCTGGCGGAAGCGATTGCCGTGTCTCCCGACCCGGTCCGCCTCGCCCGATCGGCGTCATACGCCCACCTGGCCATGGTGGCCGGCGTGGTCGTCGCCGCCGTCGGCGACGAACTCGTCATCGCCCACCCACTCGGACACACCCCACCGGCCTGGATCGCCGTCATCCTCGGCGGACCCGCGCTGTACCTGGCCGGGCGCGCCCGCTTCGAGCACGCGGTGTTCGGCCGCGTGTCCCGGTCCCGACCGATCGGCGTCCTTGCGCTGGCCGCCCTGACACCGGCGATGCACCCCCTGCCGCCAGTCGTGGTCGCCGCCGCTGCTGCCCTCGTCCTGACCGGGATCGCCATATCCGACGCAGCCCGCGCCCGCGGACGCCCGCCCGAGCCGCCGTCACCACCCGGCTAGCCGGACGTGTCACCCATGTCTTGGGACTGTTCTGTCACGCATCACCCTGGCCTGGTCTTCGCGACCAGCGTCGGCACCCCGATCCACCCACGCAACGACTGCCGCTCGTTCCGGGAGATCATCCGACAGGCCGGTCTGCGGCAGGTTCGGCTGCCCGACCTACGGCACACGGCGGCGAGCGTCCTCCTCGCCCAGGGCGTGCCCGCCCGCGTGGTCATGGAAATCCTCGGCCACTCGCAGATCAGCGTGACGCTCAACATCTACGCACACGTCGCCCCCGAGATCGCGCGGGAAGCGGCGGCACGGCTGGAGGGGGCGCTGTGGTCGAGTGAGTGACATGTTGGCTGCTCGTTTGGCTGCTCGGCTCTCCAACGCCACGGAAAAGGCCCAGGTCACGATCGGCGATCTAGCCGGAGACCTGGGCCTTTCTCTGGAGCCGCCTGACGGAATCGAACCATCGACCTACGCATTACGAGATCAAAGTGCCCGCCCCGCCGACCTGGGCACATGGCGGTCTGGCAGCGGAAACGCCTCCCGACATCTCCCAGCGGTCCCCCGCCGTTTGCCGGCCTCTTGCGGACTGGATGCGGACCGTCGCGCAGGCGCGGTCAGCTCGGGGCGCGCCGAGCGCCTTCCGCCCTTGCGCTCCACTGGGCGGGGCCGAACAATCTTGCCGTGCCCGATGGCCTAGGTCCGTTCCTATGCATCCTGATTCTGCTGGGCGTGTGGTCGAACGTGATCAGCGCACTGCTCGGCCGCCTGAACTCGTGGGAGGCGGTACCAGGGGCGTCGCCGTGGCGATTCTGGGGACCGGGCATTCTGGCGCGGTCATGGCCCATTGCCGTGGTCGCGTGCTTCCTCCTGGGGTTCATCACCCCTTGGGCCGTCTACCTCCTGGCCCTGGCCCCACTGGCGCTCTTGACCGCAACCGCACTGACTGTGGTGGAGTTCCGACGCCGACATGCTGAGGACCTTGTGACGGAGACGCCTCGGCGCTTCAAAGATTGACACGAGAACCCGCCTCGGCCGAGGCGATGAACGGGCACCGTCAGCTTGGAAGGACGAAGATCACCGCCCCGGGGTGCCTGAGACGCCTGCCCATGGCAGGGGAGTGGTTCACAGCTCGTGCCCGCTCGTGCCCCCTCGGGACACCGGCTACTGGCACGTGGCTGGCACGCCGCTCGTTTGCTTCATGCCCTTGCGCTGATTTCAACTGTCCCTGGCGTGACTCGTGGCGACACTCCGAATTTCCCTTATCAGACAAGGACGTCTCGGTGACCAACACACCGCATCTCGGTCCCGTGCCCCAACGCATCGCCGTTGACGCGGAACTGGTGCGTCGGCTCGTCGCCGACCAGTTCCCCCAGTGGGCCCACCTCCCGGTCCAGCCGGTAGCCAACGGCGGCTGGGACAACTGGACCTTCCACCTCAGCTCCGGGATGTCGGTGCGTTTGCCCAGCGCAGCCGAGTACGCCTTGGCGGTCGACAAGGAGCACCGATGGCTGCCGGAACTCGCCCCCCGGCTCTCGCTGCCCATCCCCGTCCCACTGGCGAAAGGGGAACCCGGCGCGGGCTACCCCTACTCCTGGTCGATCTACTCATGGCTCGACGGCGAGCCTGCGAGCGCGGACCGCATCGCCGACTCCGTCCGATTCGCCATCGACCTGGCCGAGTTCCTGTCAGCCTTACAGAGCATCGATCCCACCGGCGGCCCCCTCCCCGGGCAGCACAACTGGTTCCGGGGCGGCACGCTGCGCACCTACGGCCGGGAAGTCCAGCGCGCCCTCACGGCGCTGGACGGCCACGTCGACGTCGACCTGGCCCGCGAGATCTGGAAGGACGCAGGGGACGCATCCTGGGACGGTACGCAGACCTGGTTCCACGGTGACGTCGCCCAGGGAAATCTCCTGCTCAACGACGGGGAACTGGCCGCTGTCATCGACTTTGGGACGTGCGGCGTCGGCGATCCGGCCTGTGACGTGGCGATCGCATGGACATTGTTGACCGCCGAGGGTCGGCAGGCGTTCCGAGAGCGACTGTCCGTCGGCGGGGCGACGTGGGCGCGTGGGCGCGGCTGGGCCCTCTGGAAAACGCTCACCGCCTGTGCCCGGACCTTGGGCAAGGCCGACGAACAGGCCGCGATTGCACTGCACGTCCTCGGTGAGATCTTCGCCGAGTACGTGGCGGACAGCTGGCGGCAGCAGTACCAGCCTTGATCATGTCGTGACGAGTCGCTAACCGCTCTATCTCTCGACTGAAGATGACCGCCGGTCTGCCCCCATCCCCGGATGGGTGCCAAGGACTGCGGCGCCCGGCCGGGGTCAAGGGTGGCCGTAGGCCATCGGCGTGCCGACGCGCAGCGCCCTTGACGCCGGGTGGGCGGCGTAGAGGATCGGGCACCCGGGGGACGGGCCACGCCCTGGTCCTCATCGCCATCGAACGGGAGAGTGCCCACGAGAGTCCGGGGGCAAGCAGCTCTGCTGCGCGGCAGCGATCGCCCCGCCCTCGACGGAGAGCAGAGCCGACGGCGATCGTCCCGCCTCAGCCCTTCACACCGGGTCCCCGCCAGCGTGGCCGGCCGGCCCGGTCGATGCCGGCCGGAGGTCGCCAGCAGGCCGGGGCCGGGCCGGCGCGGCCCGCTTTGCGGGCCGCCTTGATCCTCTAAGAGGCTAATTCGGCAGTTCGCTCAGCCAGATTGAGCCGGCAGCCAGCGTGCCCGGTCTCGGGACCTGCATGACAGATCGGTATCAGGACACGCATGGCTCTCCGCCGAGTATCGGAGGGGTGCAATGGTGCCGGCATGACCGACCGCGAGGCCGCCGAAACCGTGGTGACGGTACCCGCCATCTGGCTGCGCGGCTTGCGGCACCGCCCGGACATCGCGACGTCGGCTCAGGGGCGGGCGTCGAGCAGTCGGTCGAGGTTCACGGCCGTGCTGATCAGGGAGAGGTGGCTGAACGCTTGCGGGAAGTTGCCGGTCTGCTGGCCGGTGGGGGCGATTTCCTCGGAGTAGAGGCCGAGGGGGCTGCTGTAGGTGAGCATCTTCTCGAAGGTCAGCGTGGCGTCGTCGAGACGTCCGGACCGTGCGAGGGCCTGGACGTACCAGAAGGTGCACATGGTGAAGGTGCTCTCCTGGCCGGGGAGGCCGTCGGGTGAGGCGTTCGGGTCGTACCGGTAGACAAGGCTGTCGGAAACCAGTTCTGCGTCCATCGCCCGCAACGTTGACTGCCACATCGGGTCCGTCGGCGCGATGAATCCGACCGACGGCATGGTGAGCAGCGCCGCGTCCAGGACGTCGGTCGCGTAGTGCTGCACGAAGGCCCCGCGTCCGGGGTGGAAGCCACGCGTCATGATCTGTTCGTAGATCTGGTTTCGGTTACTGACCCACCGGCTGGTGTCGCCCGGTCGTCCGCGTCGCTGGGCGAGGCGGACAGCCCGGTCGAGCGCTACCCACGACATGAGGCGCCCGTAGGTGAAGTCCTGGCGACCGCCGCGCGTTTCCCAGATCCCGTCTTCGGGCTGGTCCCAGTGCTTGCAAAGCCAGTCCACCAGTCGCACGGTGTTCAGCCACACCTGGCGAGAGGTCTGCAGACCATGCCTGTCGGCCTCATGAAGGCCATTGAGTACCTCGCCGTAGATGTCGAGTTGCAGCTGGTTCGCGGCGCCGTTGCCCACCCGCACGGGCGCTGATCCGCGGTAACCGTCGAGGTGATCGAGCACCTCCTCGGTGAGATCGGGTGAGCCGTCGACGCGGTACATGATCTGCAGCGGCACCTCCCGTTCCTTGGCCTCCCGGACCCGGTCGTCGACCCAGTGCATGTACTGCCACGCTTCGTCGGTGAAGCCTAGGCCGAGCAGCGCGTGTAGGGAGATCGACGCGTCGCGGATCCAGGTGTAGCGGTAGTCCCAGTTGCGTTGCCCGCCGATCTGCTCCGGCAGCCCCGCGGTGGGGGCGGCGATCACCGCGCCGGTCGGCGCGTACGTCATGAGTTTGAGCGTCATCGCCGACCGCTCGACCATCTCCCGCCACCGGCCCCTGTAGCGGGAGCGGGCGAGCCAACGCCGCCAGAAGTCACGGGTCTGCACCAGCATGTCGCTGACCTCGTCGGGGGGGTAAATGCGCGGCCGGTCAGGTGACACCCCTGTCTCCAGGACCAGAGCCCCGGACTCGCCCTCGCGCAGCGTAGCGATCGTCCATACGCCCTCCTTGCTACGCCGGACTTCCGTTTGTTGCTCGTCGGGCCGGCTTGGGGGGTATCGGACGATGCTCACGGCGAGGGAGAGCGCGGGGCTGCGGAAAACGTGCCCCTCGGGGTACGCGTCGATCTCGTGCGGATCCCGCCCGTAGTTGAAGCGGGGTTCGCAGTCGATCCGGAACCGCATCGTGCCTCGGACCATCCTCAGCATCCGCACCAGGCGGTGGCGGTCGGTAGGGCGGTCGCCCGCGACGGGCATGAAATCCACGAGCTCACCCACGCCGTCCGCGCTGAGAAAGCGGGTGATCAGGATCGGCGTGCCGGGCAGGTACAACTGCTTGCTCACGTACTCGACGCCCTCTGGCGACACCTTGAAGTGCCCACCCTTGTGCCGATCGAGCAGGCCGCCGAACACGCTCGGCGAGTCGAACCGAGGGGCGCAGAACCAGTCGAGCGTCCCGTCCATCGCCACCAGCGCTGCGGTCTGCAGGTCGCCGATCAAGCCGTGGGCTTCCACCGCAGGGTACGAGTCCACCCATCCCTCCCACCTAATCTCACCGGCCGCGCGACTACCCTAACCGGGCGGAGTACGCATCACGGTTCGTAACTCACAAAAGCCCACCCCTCGCCTGGTTCCTCGACGTCGCCTGGCGATGCCGAAGGCTGCTCGCGATGGCACCCGTGGAGGCAGTTCTTCGGCTGGTCATAGCTGGCGACATGGACGTCCTTCACAGGGGCATCTACGGCCTGCGTTTGTCGAATTGATGACAGGTGGGAGGCGAAGCCCAGACAAGATCAGACACCTGCTTCTTTAGAACCACCAGCGGCGGTCCGTGCCGATCCCGCGCTTCCTCGTCGACGAGCTGGCCGGGCACGTCGCCGGGAAGCGCCGGGACGGGCTGGTGTTCACCGCGCCGAACGGGGGACCGCTGCGCAACACGAACTTCCGGTCGCGGGTCTTCCTGCCGGCGGCGGCGTCGGTCGGGCTGGCGGGGTTGACTCCGCACGATCTGCGGCACACGGCGGCGAGTCTGGCCGTGGCGGCGGGCGCGAACGTCAAGGCGGTGCAGCGGATGCTCGGGCACGCCTCGGCGTCGATGACGTTGGACGTGTACGCCGGGCCGTTCGGTGACGACCTGGACGCGGTGGCGCATCGGTTGGATCAAGCGGTCGCGGCGCGGGATGAGGACTATTTTAGGACTCGCGCCGCTGATGGCAGCGTGATCGACCTCGGGAAACGGCGAAGCCCAGGCCGATGACCTGGGCTTCTGTACCGAGCCGCCTGACGGAATCGAACCGTCGACCTACGCATTACGAGTGCGTCGCTCTAGCCGACTGAGCTAAGGCGGCAACGATCGTCAAGTGTACGGCACCCCCCCGCCCCGGGCCGAACGGGATCCCCCGGACCCCGGTCCGGACATCGGGGCACGTTCGGTCGTTCGCCGGACAGCGCTCGCAGGCGGGCAGGACTACCCTGCGGCGGGTGAGCGACGATCACGTACCGGAGCAGCAGCCGATCCCCGAGGCGCACCCGGGCGAGCGGGCGGCGCGGCGGCCGCGCAGCACCGATCCGCTGGAGTTGGGCTTCGCGCCGCGCAAGCCGGTGCCGTGGCTGGCGCCGTTCCTGCTGATCAGCACCGGCATCCGTACGCTGCTGGCGATGCTCTTCGGGGCATACCTGGACAAACGGGAGTTGCAGAACGCGTTCGGCGACGGGATCTTCCGCCAGGCCGGGCCGGACGGCGGGCTCTGGCTGGACTACGTGGCCGACCTGGGCGACGGCTTCGACGCGACCTACTCGGTGGCCTACCTGCTCGCCCAGCGGGAGCTGGCGGTGGAGGGGCACCGGCTGCCCCGGGCGCAGACCCTGGTGATGGGTGGCGACCAGGTCTATCCCTCGGCGTCCTACGCGGCGTACGAGGACCGGTGCAAGGGGCCCTACCAGGCCGCGCTGCCGGTGGCGCCGCCCGAGCGGCCCACGCTCTTCGCGGTCCCCGGCAACCACGACTGGTACGACGGCCTGACCGCCTTCCTGCGGCTCTTCGTCCGGTCCCGGGACCGGCACTTCGGCGGCTGGGGCACCGGCCAGTCCCGGTCGTACTTCGCGGTGGAGCTGCCCGCCGGCTGGTGGCTGCTCGGCCTCGACGACCAGTCCGGGTCGTACCTGGACGACCCGCAGCTCACCTACTTCGACGAGGTGGCCCGCAAGCTGACCCCGCGGTCCCGGGTGATCCTGGCGGTGCCGGCACCGACCTGGGTCAAGGCCGCGGACCACCCCACGGCGTACGACTCGATCGACTACTTCATCCGTACGATCATCGCGCCCACCGGGGCCCAGGTGCGGCTGCTGATCTCCGGCGACCTGCACCACTACGCCCGCTACACCGGCCCGGACCGGCAGCTCATCACCTGCGGTGGCGGCGGCGCCTACCTCTACCCCACACACAAGCTGCCGGAGCGGCTGGAGGTGCCGCCGCGGGACACGCTCTCCCGCCGGGCCAGCCGCACCCGCGAGTACGACCTGGTGGCCCGCTATCCCGACAAGGACCGGTCCCGGCGGTACGGCTGGGGGATCTTCGCCCGGCTGCCGTTCCGGAACCCGGGCTTCACCACCCTGCTCGGCACGCTGCACACGCTGCTGATGCTGGCGATGGCCGGGGTCACCGCGAACCGGGTGGGCACCACGGAGCAGCGGCTGCTCAGCGTACCGCTGGTGATCATGCTGGTGGTGACGCTGCTGAGCGCGGCGTTCTTCGCCAAGGCGCCCAGCGCGGGCGGGAAACGGCATGCCCGGCACTGGATCCTCGGCGTCGGCCACGGCGTGGCGCACGTCGCGTTGGCCGCCGCGGGCACCTGGGCCTGGCTGCAACTGCCCCTGTACGACTGGCCGTGGCCGCTGCCCGCGGTCGCCGCGGCGGTCGTCTACGGTCCGGTGATCGGTCTGGTGTCCAGTCAGGTGGTGGCGCTGTACCTGCTGGTCGCCGGGGCGTTCGGCGTGAACGTCAACGAGCTCTTCGCCGGCCAGGGCATCGAGGACTCGAAGTCCTTCCTCCGGATGCGCATCGACCCCGACGGCACCCTCACCGTCTACCCCATCGCCGTGGACAAGGTTTCCCACGCCTGGCAGCTCAACCCCGACCAGTCCCCCACCGCCTCCTGGCTGACCCCGACGACCGGCCTGACCCCCCGGCTCGCCGAACCCCCCATCACCCTCACCTGACGCCCACCCGTGCCGGGGGCGGGCAGGAGGCAGGTCAGGACGGGTAGTGCTGGTCGTGGGCCTGGCGGGGGGCGCAGACGGAGGCTCGGCTGCAGGAGCAGCGGGAGCCGTCGGCGTCCAGGCGGACCGTGACGGAGTCGCGGGGGACGCTGTGCCCGACGACCTTGCCCTCCCCCTCCGCGGTGGTGACGCGGCTGCCGATCGCCGGGGCGGACTCCTGGAACCGCTGGTAGAGCGGGTGCTCGTACTTCAGGCAGCACATCAGCCGGCCGCACGCGCCGGAGATCCGCAGCGGGTTGAGCGGCAGGTCCTGGTCCTTGGCCATCCGGATGGTGACCGGCTCGAAGTCGTTGAGGAAGGTCGCGCAGCACAGGTCACGGCCGCAGGAGCCGATCCCGCCCTGCACCCGCGCCGAGTCCCGGGCCGAGAGCTGCCGCAGCTCGACCCGGCACCGCAGGGTCGCCCCGAGGTCACGGACCAGCGAGCGGAAGTCCACCCGGTGCGGCGCGGTGAAGTAGACGGTGGTCCGGTCGCTGCCGGTCTCCGGCGTGCCGAGCACGTGGTCGACCGCCACCACCTTCATCGGCAGGCCGTGCTCCCGGATCAGCCGCTTCGCGGCGACCTTCGCCTCGGCCTTGCGCCGGCGCAGCAGCTCGTCGCGGCGCAGATCGTCCTCCTGGGCGAGCCCGGCCAGCTTGGGGAAACCGTCGGTGTCCTCGCCCACCCACTGCGCGGCCCAGACGCACTCGGCCACCTCTGGCCCGTCGTCGGTGGGCACCAGCACCCGGTCGCCCACCTGCGGGCGCAGCTCGCCCGGGTCCAGGTAGTAGAGGCGCCCGTACCGGTTGAAGCTGACCGCGCAGAGCATGCCCATCCCCTCACCCTACGACCCGGCGGCCGGTCCGGCGCGGCCGGGCGTCGCCGTCCGGTCACGGCGCGCAGCGATCCACGATCGTCGACTCGACCGAAGGGCATCCACCCCGTCGTGCCGTTGCTCCTCGCCCGGACGGCTGAATCACGACCGACACGGGGGACAAACGGCGATTGACGGCGTTGAGTGAAGGGCAGACCTGCGGGGGGTGCAGGGAAGGCCACGGCGTCGCCGCCGGAGCCCGGCCACGCCGGCCCGGCGCGCGACGCCGTGGGCCTGCGGCGGCCCGTCCGCCCGGCTCAGCGCCCGATCCGGGTGGTCCCGCCGTACCGGGGCGCGGCGACCGCACGTTCCCGCCAGGTGGTCTCGGCCAGGCTCGGCGACCACTGCCGCAGCAGCGTCTCCGCGCCGTCGTACGCCACGCCGAGCACCGCCAGCACCCGGGTCGCGATCTCGGCCGCCGGGTACGCGGCCGCGGGGGCGGCGTCGCCAGGTGACCGGGTGGCCGCGAGCACGGTGACCGCCTCGGCGGAACCCAGCGCGTCGGCCAGCGCCCGGGCCAGGGCGAGTCGGCTCCCCTCCACCCAGTCGGCCAACGCGTCGGCGTAACCGGCGGTGGACTCGAGCCGCCCCACCAGGCTCTCCGGCCCCTCGTCGAGGTGCCGGAGCAGGGCGGCGCGGGCCTCGTCGTACGCCGAAGCGGCCGGCCCGGACCAGGCGACCGGATCGGCGAGGGTGGCGCAGGTGTCGTCGTACACCCGGACGAGCCGGCGCACCGCGTGGCCGGCGGTCGCCAGCGGCGCGGGATGCAGGTCGAGGAACTCGCGCACGGCGTCGCCGGGGAGCACCTGCATCCGGCGCAGCAGCGGCCAGAGCCGGTGCCCCTCCGGCGCGCCGGCGGCGAGCAGCGTGTCCACCCGGGCGAGCAGGTCGAGGCCCGGTTCGGCGAGCCGGTCCAGGGCGTCCATCAGGCCTCCCCGACCAGCCGCCGCCGGGCGGTGTCGTCGACGGCGGCGTACCGGTCGGCGGCGCCGCGCAGTGCGGCCGCGGCGGCGGCGAGCCGGGCGGCGGCGGCGCCGGCCTCCCGGGCCCGGTCGTCGGTGGCGGCGGTCCACTGCCGGTGCAGGGCCCGGCCGATCTCGCCGGGCCGGCCGGACGCCTGGGCGCCGAAGGCCGGGTGGGCCGGGTCGCTGGCGGTGACGGCGCGGGCGAGGCCGGCCAGGGTGGCGCTGGCCTCGTCCAGGCGGGCGGCCAGGGCGTGCAGGGGCTCCATGTCACGCCCCCGCGAGCGGCCGGTACGCCGCGAAGGTCTCGTTGTGCAGCTTCTCCCGGGCCCACCGCGCGGCGTCGGCGGCGGCGGTCACCGCGGCCTGCACGGAGCCGGCGACGTCCCGTGGGTTGCGGGCGTGCAGCGGGCCGAGGAAGCGCACGTCGATGATCCGCCCGCCGGCGGTCACCACCACCTCGACCAGCCCGTCGGGCGAGCGGACGGTGACCTCGACCGTCGCCACCGCCTGGTCGAACTCGGCCTGCAGAGACTCGATGCGCCGGTACCGCCGCACCGCCTCCTCGATCCAGGCCTCGTCGATCTCGCCCCGTGGCATCGCACTCCTCCCGGCAGACCCCTCACTGAGCGTGCCGCTACCGTCACTGCGGCACACCGGACCGTACCGCACACCAATCGTGACTGTCGATGCCCTGTGGATGACGCTCGGCGCGGGCGGATCAGCCCTTCCAGAGGGCGAGCATCATCGCCTCCACCGCGATCCGCGGCTTCACGTTCGCCTCGATCGCCGCCCGGCACCCCAGCACGGCCTCCAGCCGGCGCAGCGCCCCCTCGGCGTCCCACTTCTGCGCGCCCGCCCCGGCCACTGCGGCGGTGTCGGTGTGCACCGGCGCGACCGGCGCCCGCAGCGCCATGGTGAGCGCGTCCCGGTAGAAACCGGCCAGGTCGACCAGGGCCCGGTCCAGGGCGTCCCGCTGGGCCCGGGTGGCCCGCGACTTCTGCCGCTTCTCCAGGTCCTTGAGCTGGCCGGCGGCGCCGCGCATCGCGCCGGCCGCGCCCCGGCCGGTGCCACCCGCGCCGAGCGCGGTCTGCAACGCCGCCCGTTCCGTCTCGTCGATCTCGGTGACCGACGCCGCGGCCTCCGCCTCGGCCGCCTCGATCAGCGCGGAGGCGGCGTCGAAGGCCGCGCCCACGCCGGTCAGCCGGCGCGGCACCGCGAGCACGGCGTCGCGGCGCTGCCGGGCCTCCGGGTCTCGGGCCAGCCGCCGGGCCCGGCCCACGTGCCCCTGCGCGGCCGCCGCCGCCCAGTCCGCCACGTCGGGCGCGATCCCGTCCCGGCGTACGAGAACCTCGGCGACCGCCGCCGCCGACGGCTGCCGCAGCGGTACGACCCGGCAGCGCGAACGGATGGTCACCGAGATGTCGTCCGGGTGGGTGGACGGGGCGCAGAGCAGGAAGACCGTCCGCGGGGGTGGCTCCTCGATCGCCTTGAGCAGGGCGTTGCCGGCCGCCTCGGTGAGCCGGTCGGCGTCCTCGATGATCACGACCTGCCACCGCCCGCCGGACGGCGTGCTGGCGGCCCGGAGCACCAGCACGCGCATCTCGTTGACGCCGATGGAGAGCCCCTCAGGCACCACCAGGCGCACGTCGGCGTGGGTGCCGGTCAGCGTGGTGTGGCAGCCGGGGCACGCGCCGCAGCCGGTGCCGTGCGCGCACTGCAACGCGGCGGCGAACGCCCGCGCGGCCACCGAGCGGCCGGAGCCGGGCGGCCCGGTGAAGATCCACGCGTGGGTCATCCCCGCCCCCGGGTCCCGGCCGGTCCCGGTCGGTTCCTCGGCGGCCTCGGCGAGCGCGTCCAGCTCGTCGGGCCCGGCCACGGCGGCGGGGCCGGCCGCGGCGGCGCGCAGCTGGGCGGCCGCCGACGCGGCGGCGCGGCGCAGCGTGTCGACGGCCTCGTCCTGCCCGACCAGGTCGGCGAAGACGTCCGGCATCAGGTGGGGTGCTCCATGGTCACCAGCTCCGCGTCGGATAACTCCGGCTGGACCGTGGTGTCCGGCCCCTGCGCCGGGCGGGGGTGCACGATGGCGGCCGGGTCGACCAGGAATTCCTCGACCCGCCGGGCCACCGCGTCGGCGATCTCCTCGACCGGGCGGGACGCGTCGAGCACCAGGTAGCGCTTCGGGTCGGCGGCGGCCAGGTCGAGGAAGGCGTACCGGACCCGCTCGTGGAAGGCGACCGACTCGGTCTCCAGCCGGTCGGCGCCGGCGTTGCGCGACTCGACCCGCGACAGCCCGGTGTGCGGGTCCACGTCGAGGAGCACCACCAGGTCCGGCTTGAGCCCGCCGGTGGCCCACGAGGAGAGCCAGGAGACCTCCTGCACCGGCAGCGTACGACCGGCGCCCTGGTACGCCAGGGACGAGTCGACGTACCGGTCGCTGATCACCACCGCGCCCCGGACCAGCGCCGGACGGACCACGGTGGCGACGTGGTGCGCCCGGTCCGCGGCGTAGAGCAGCGCCTCGGCGCGGGGCGACGGCGCCTCCGCGCCGGCGTTGTCCAGCACCAGCGAGCGGATCCGCTCGCCGACACCGGTGGCGCCCGGCTCGCGGGTCACCACCACGTCCCGGCCCCGCTCGCGCAGCCGCTCGGCGAGCGCGCGGAGCTGGGTGGACTTGCCGGCGCCCTCGCCGCCCTCGAAGACCACGAAGAGGCCGCTGGAGACGAAGGGCTCGGCCGGCATCAGCGGACGGCCCCGGATCGAGCCCCAGAGGTCGGCCAGGACCGGCACGCCCTTCTTGTCGTCCATCTGACCGAAGGCGCTGATCCCGGCGAAGATGCCGGCGGCGCCGGCGGCGAGCAGCAGCAGCCGGGTCGAGGAGACGGAGACGCCCAGGTCGGCGATGGTCAGCTTGCGCGAACCGCCGACGCCCACCAGGAGGCTGCTCAGTGCGATGGCCAGGATCAGCACCAGCCGGGTGCCGATCTGCACCACGGCGAAGACCCGGCCGCGCACCTCGTCGGCGACCTCGCCACCGAGCAGCGTGGTGCCGGCGAGGAAGGCCATGCCGGCGCCCGCGCCGACCAGGATCGCGCCGAGGATGGCCATGGACAGGTGGATGGCGAAGGCGAGCACCAGCACGGAGGCGCTGGCCAGCACGATGCTCATGCCGAACCAGCGGCGCCGGGACATGTCCCGGACGATCATCGGGCCGAGCCCGATGCCGACGGCCAGGCCGATGAAGATGGCGCCGAAGAGCATGTAGAAGGCGGCGTCACCGGCGCCGAGCGAGGCGGCGAAGAACTTGGCCGTGCCGATGACGATGCCGCCGCCGGCGAACGCGCCGAAGATGCCGAGCACCAGGCCGCGGACCAGCGGAGTCTGCTTGATGAACTGCCAGCCCTCGGTGAACTGGCTCATCATGCTCTGCTCGGTGCGTTCCCGCTCGCCGGCCTGCGCCCGGCTGATCTCCTTGATGCCGAACGCCACCACCAGCGCGGTGGCCAGCCGGGAGAAGGAGTTGAACCAGAGCGCGAGCTGGGCGGGCTCCGCCCAGCCGGGGATCCCCCCGTCGACGAGGCCCCGGACGCTGCGGTCGAGCACCGCCAGGCCGATCGCGGCGGCGACCGGGGTCAGGCCGTACGTGGTGATCAGGGTGAGCTGGTTCGCGGTCTCCAGCCGGGCCCGCGGGATCAGGTTCGGGACCGCGGCCTCCTTGGCCGGGATCCAGAGCAGGGTGATCGTCTCGATCAGGAAGGTGGCGACGGCTGCCCAGCTGACCACCACCCCGCCGCTGGCGCCGGTCAGCGCGAGCAGCGGAATCGAGGCGAAGAGCAGGAAGCGCAGCAGGTCGCAGATGACCATCGTCCAGCGCCGGTCGAACCGGTCGGCGAAGACGCCGGCCACCGGGCCGAGCACCAGCGCCGGCAGCAGCCGGACGGCGATCAGGCTGCCGAAGGCAGCGCCCTTCGCGGTGCTGCCGGAGACCTGCGCGGCGGCGAAGACCGACGTGGCGAGCAGGCCGAGCCAGTCGCCGAAGGAGGCCGCGCCGAGCACGATCCAGAGCCGGCGGAACGGCCGGATGCGCAGCACCGAGCGGATCGCGGCGGCGCCGGACCGGTCGGCCTGGCTACCGGGCGACGACACGCCGGGCGACTCGCCGTTCTTCTGGCTTTCGATGGCCGTACCTCCACGTGCCGGCCCAGAGCTGGGCATCCCCGGTGGAACACTCTAGTCCCGGTGGGGAACGACCCCACCCGCGACATTCGCCTGCTCGCCGAGCGTAGGCCGCCGACACCACCGGCCGCAGCCCGGACAGACGCGAGGGTATTTCGCATTGACGCCCAGACAGTTAGCGTGCAGACGTGGCCACCGAAAGTGACAAACTTCGCGACCGCCTGGACCGGGCGACCGCGCACCTCGACCCGCCGTACGCCGTGGTCGACCTCGCCGCCTTCGACGCGAACGCGACCGCGCTGGCCGACCGGGCCGGTGGGAAGCCGGTCCGGGTCGCCAGCAAGTCGGTGCGTGCCCGGGACCTGCTGACCCGGGCGCTGGGCCGGCCCGGCTGGCAGGGGGTGATGGCATTCACCCTGCCCGAGGCGATCTGGCTGGCCCGGGCCGGCGTCTCGACCGACGTGCTGGTGGCGTATCCCACCGCGGACCGGGGCGGCCTCGCCGAGCTGGCGGCCGACCCGGCGCTCGCCGACGCGGTGACGCTGATGGTGGACGGCACCGAACAGCTCGACCTGGTCGACGAGGTGTGCCCGCCCGGGCGCCGGCCGGCGCTGCGGGTCTGCCTCGACCTGGACGCCTCCTGGCGGCCACTGGGCGGGCGGGTGCACGTCGGGGTCCGCCGCTCCCCGGTGCACAGCGCCCGGGCCGCCGGCGCCCTCGCCGCCGCCGTCGCCGGCCGGCCGGGCTTCCGGCTGGTCGGCCTGATGTCGTACGAGGCGCAGATCGCCGGCCTCGGCGACGCGCCCCCCGGACAGGCCCTGCTGGGCACGGCGATCCGGGTCGCCCAGCGCGGGTCGTACCGCGAGCTGCTGGCCCGGCGCGCGGCGGCGGTCGCCGCGGTCCGCGACCACGCCGACCTGGAATTCGTCAACGGCGGCGGCACCGGCAGCGTGGCCGCGACCAGCGCCGATCCCGTGGTCACCGAGGTCACCGCGGGATCGGGCCTGTACGGGCCGACGCTCTTCGACGCCTACCGTGCCTGGCGGCCCACCCCGGCGGCCTTCTTCGCCTGCGCGGTGGTCCGCCGGCCGGCACCCGGCCTGGCGACGGTGCTCGGCGGCGGTTGGATCGCCTCCGGCCCCGCCGCCGACAGCCGGCTGCCCCGCCCGTGGCTGCCGGCGGGGCTGAAGCTGCTCGGCCCCGAGGGGGCCGGCGAGGTGCAGACCCCGCTGGCCGGCCCGGCGACGGCCGGCCTGCGGGTCGGCGACCGGGTCTGGTTCCGGCACGCGAAGGCCGGCGAGCTCTGCGAGCACGTCAACGAACTGCACCTGGTGGACGGCGACGCGCTGGTCGCGACCGTCCCCACGTACCGGGGCGAGGGCCGGGCGTTCCTCTGAACTGCCACCCGGCCCTCGGTGCCGGTCGTGCCACCCGGCGCACCCCGGGCGAGTTCCGTTGCTGTTCCCGCCCCGGTCGCACCCCGGACGGGTTGCCGTCGAGCCACCCGGTCGCACCCGGGCTCTGCGCTGGCCGCCGGCCGACGCACCACGGATCGGCGGCGCCGTGCTCAGTTCGGCTGGGTGGCCTCGCTCCGGGCGTCGACCTGGCGGTGCAGGTACTCCCGGATCAGCGCCTTGGCCTCGGCCAGCACCCGCTCGTCGCCCTCGGGGACGCGACGGAACGCCAGCTTGATCAAGGAGTCGGCGGCCTCCACCGCGATCTCCAGGTGGAACCGGAGATCGGGCGCGTCGAGGCCGAAACGCTCGGTCAGCACCCGGGCCAACTGGTCGGCGATCACGCCGTTGTTGTCCCGCTGCTCATCGAGCAGGTGCAGGTCGACCACGTCGCCGAAGTGCAGGGTACGGAATCCGGGGACCGTGCGGTGCATCGTGATGTACTCGTCGATCCCCGCGTCGACGCCGTCCCACCAGTGGGTCAGGTCGTCGGAGGCGAACCGCTCGTCGAGCCGCTGGAGGTAGGACTCCATCGTGCGCAGGGTCAACGCCTGCACGATCGCCCGCTTGTCCGGAAAGAACTGGTAGACCGACCCGATCGCCACCTCGGCGCGCTCGGCGAGCAGGGTCGTGGTCAGTCCCTCGTACCCCACCTCGTCGACGAGCTCGGCGCAGGCGTCCAGCATTCGCTGGACCCGCGCGACACTTCGACCCTGCACCGGTACGCGGCGCAGCGGCCCGGTCGTGGCGGCTGGTGTGGACACTCGCCACCCCCCTTCGACGGATGAACATATCTGCACGTCACTGGACTGTGACTACCGGTACAACGAACGGGGCTCGATTGCGGTATTTACCAGGCACAACGTTCCTGATATGAAGTCAGTTCATATTCATTTCGAGGAGCGTCCATGCCCGGTACGCCACCCACCTGGTCCAACTGGGCCGGCAACCAGCACAGCACGGCCACCGCCATCCTGCGCCCTCGGAGCGTCGAGCACATCGCCGAGGCGGTCCGGTCCGCGGCCGCGGCGGGCCGACGGATCCGGGCGGTGGGCAGCGGCCACTCGTTCACCGGCGCCGCCCTCACCGACGGGGACCGCCTCGAACTGGCCGAACTGGACACCGGCGTCACCGTCGACACCGCCCGGCGGCTGGTCACCGTGCCGGCCGGGATGACCCTGCACGCCCTCAGCGACCTGCTCGCCCGGCACGGCCTGGCGCTGCCCAACCTCGGCGACATCGACGCCCAGACCGTCGCCGGCGCGCTCTCCACCGGCACCCACGGCACCGGCGCCCGCCTCGGCTGCCTGTCCACCTTCGTCACGGCGTTGACCCTGGTCACCGGCACCGGCGAGGTGCTGCGCTGCTCCGCCGACGAGCACCGGGACGTCTTCGCCGCCGCCCGGGTCGGCCTCGGCGCCGTCGGCGTCCTGGCCGAGGTCACCCTGCGCTGCGTCGACGCCTTCGTGCTCCGCGCGCACGAGCGCCCGGCGCCGCTGGACGCGGTGCTCGCCGAACTGCCGGCCCTCATCGACGGGCACGACCACGCCGAGTTCTACTGGTTCCCGTACACCTCCCGCGTGCAGGTCAAGACCAACGACCGGGTGCCGGCCGACGACCGGCCGCTGCCCCGGTGGCGCGGCTGGCTGGACGACGAGTTCCTGGCCAACACCGTGTTCGCCGGCGCCTGCCGGCTCGGCCGCGCCGTGCCGGCGCTGGCCCCGGGCATCAGCGCGGTCTCCGCCCGGGCGCTCACCGAACGCACCTACACCGGCCGCTCCGACCAGGTCTTCTGCACCCCGCGCCGGGTCCGCTTCGTGGAGATGGAGTACGCCCTGCCGCGCGCCGTCCTGCCCACCGCGCTCGACGCGCTCCGGCGGATCATCGACGGGCTCCCGTTCAAGGTGCTCTTCCCCGTCGAGGTCCGCTTCACCGCCGCCGACGACATCTGGCTGTCCCACGGGTACGGCCGCGACTCCGCGTACGTCGCCATCCACCAGTACGTCGGGGCGCCCTACGAGCCGTATTTCCGGGCGTTCGAGGAGGTGGCCACCGAACTGGGCGGTCGCCCGCACTGGGGCAAGCTGCACTGGCGCGCCGCGGCCGACCTCGCCCCCGCCTACCCCAGGTTCGCGGACTTCCTCGCCGTCCGCGACCGCCTGGACCCCGACCGCCGCTTCGCCAACGACTACCTCGACCGGGTCCTCGGCGACGGCGCTCCGCCGCCCGGCGCCACCAGCTGATCCGGGCCGGCGCCGAGGGCCCGGACGTAGCCGAGCACCCGGTCGTACGCCGCCCGGTAGTCGTCCCGCACGCCCGCCCCGGTGGCGGGGTCGGCCAGCGCCGCGGTGAGATCGACCAGCCGGAGGTCCGGTGCGAGGTCGGTCCAGGTGGGCAGCGCCTCCATCCGGGTCACCGTCCAGCGCCCGGGGGCGGTCTCGGTGAAGGTCGCCCGGGCCATCACACCCTCGCGGTTGTCGTCGACCGGCTCGGCATGCCGGGCCAGCTCGTTCCCCATCCCGAAGACCACCCACTTGTCGCCGAAGCGCTGGAACGGCTGCACCGCGTGGGCGTGGTGCCCCAGGATGAGGTCCACGTCGGGCGAGGAGATCAACTGCTGCGCCCAGGCCCGCTGGTCGGCGTCCGGCAGGTGCTGGTACTCCGTACCCCAGTGCAGGCTGAGCACGACGATGTCGGCGCCGGCGGCCCGCGCCCGGTGGGCGGCGGCGAGGATCTCGGGCGGGTCGATGAGGTTGGCCAGCCACGGCTGACCCGGTGGGCGGCTCAGCCCGTTGAAGTTCAGGCTGTACGCCAGGTGGGCGATGCGGACGTCGCCCACCCGGTAGATCCGCGGCGTGGCGGCTTCGGCCGCGCTCCGGGCGCTGCCGGTGTGGCCCAGCCCGGCGGCGTCGAGCGCCCGGACCGTCCGGGCCACCCCGTCGGCGCCCTGGTCGAGGGTGTGGTTGGAGGCGGTGGAACAGCCGTCGAAGCCGGCGGAGCGCACCCCGTCGAGGACCTGCGGGGGCGCGTTGAACGACGGATAACCGGAGAACGGGCCGCCGGCATCGGCCAGCGGCGTCTCCAGGTGGCACAGCGCGAGGTCGGCTCCGGCGACCGCCGGGGCGACCCCGGCGAACATCGGGGCGAAGTCCAGAGCACCCGGCCGTCCGGTCCGGTCGGCGTCCCGGCGCGCCTGGGCGGTCACCTCCGGATGGACCAGCACGTCGCCCGCGGCGACGACCCGCACCACCCGCCGGCCGGCGGGATCCCGGGCCGGCACGGGCGACGACCCGGGGGCGAGGGTCTGCCGGTGGACCGGTGACTCGATGGTGTCCGCCGGCGCGGGTCCGCCCGCGTCCACCGCCCGGAAACCGACCACGGCGGCGGCGAGCAGCAGCGCTCCCGCCAGCGCGCCGAGCAGCACCCGGCGGCGCGTGGCGACGGCGACGAACATTCCCTCACGTTAGGGAACAGCCACCAGCGCCCTACGGCCAAACCGGGCATGTCAGCCGTTAGGGACAGCGGCCGGCGACCGTCACTCCTCGACGGGGCTGGCGGCGGCTGCCTTCTTCGGCGCCGCCTTCCTGGCCGGGGCCTTCTTCGCCGTGGTCGCCTTGGCCGTGGTGGTCTTCTTGGCGGCCGTCGACTTGGCGGCCGCGGCGGTCTTCTTCGCCGCGGTCTTCTTGGCCGGGGCGGCCTTCTTCGCCGCCGCCTTCTTCTTCGGCGCCGGCCCCTTGGCCCGCTTCTCCGCGAGCATCTCGGAGGCCTCTTCCAGGGTCAGCGCCTCCGGGGTCTGGGCCCGCCGCAGGGACGCGTTGGTCTCCCCGTCAGTGACGTACGGCCCGAACCGGCCGTCCTTGATGACCAGCGGCTTCTCGGTGAGCGGGTCGTTGCCCATCTCGCGCAGCGGGGGCGCCGCGGCCCGACGCTGGCCCTTCTTCGGGGCGGCCAGCAGGGCCAGGGCCTCGTCCAGCGTGACGGTGAACATCTTCTCTTCCGAGTCCAGCGAGCGGAACTCGTCACCGCGCTTGACGTACGGGCCGTAGCGGC
This sequence comes from Micromonospora sp. GCM10011541, assembly GCF_042650725.1. NCBI lineage: Bacteria > Bacillati > Actinomycetota > Actinomycetes > Micromonosporales > Micromonosporaceae > Micromonospora > Micromonospora sp. GCM10011541. Next base: position 108,474 of record NZ_JBHSBP010000092.1, on the reverse strand, counting down.
CGTTGTTGGCGAAGACCTCCACGCCGTCCGGGGCGACGCCGACCAGCCGGGGCAGGCTGAGCAGCTTCAGCGCCTCGTCGAGGGTGAGCGAGTCCGGCGTCTGCGAGCGCAGCAGCGACGACTTCCGCTCGCCGCTGGCCACGTACGGGCCGAACCGGCCGGACTTGAGCAGGATCGGCTCGCCGGTCGTCGGGTCGTCGCCGAGCTTGCGCTCGCCGCCGCCGCCGAGGAAGAGCTCGTGCACCTTCTCCGGGGTCAGCTCGTCGGGGGCCAGCCCCTCGGGGATCGGGGCCCGGTCGCCCTGGCCGCCGCCCTCCTCGCCCTCCGCCGGGGCCGCCGGCTGCTCGCCGGGCACCGCCCGCTGGAGGTACGGCCCGTACCGGCCGACCCGGACGACGACCTCACGCCCCTCGTCGTCGGTGAAGAGCGGGATCGAGTTGACGCTGCGCGCGTCGATCTCGCTGAGGTTCTCGGTGACCAGCTTCTTCAGCCCACCCGCGTGCGCGATGGCCCGATCGCCGGTGCCGTTGGTGCTGCCGAAGTAGAAGGAGCTGAGGAAGTCGACGGCGGCGTGCTCCCCGCCGGCGATCTCGTCCAGCTCGTTCTCCATGCTGGCGGTGAAGTCGTAGTCGATCAGGCGCGGGTAGTGCCGCTCCAGCAGCCCGATCACCGCGAACGCCAGGAAGGTGGGGATCATCGCCTGGCCGCGCTTGGTCACGTAGCCGCGGTCCTGGATGGTCTGCATGATCGACGCGTACGTCGACGGGCGGCCGATGCCCAGCTCCTCCAGCGCCTTGACCAGGGACGCCTCGGTGTAGCGCGACGGCGGCTGGGTGTGGTGCCCCTGCGCGGCCAGCTCCTCGGCGGTCAGCGGCTGGTCCTTGACCAGGGTGGGCAGCCGGCGCTCGGCGTCCTCGGCCTCGGCGTTCTCGTCGTCGCTGGACTCGACGTAGGCGCGGAGGAAGCCCGGGTCGGTGATGGTCTTGCCGGTGGCGCCGAAGTCGGCCTCCTCGCCCGAGGAGGTGACCGCGCGGATGCGCACCGAGACGCTGGAGCCGACCGCGTCGGTCATCTGCGAGGCGATGGTGCGCCGCCAGATCAGCTCGTAGAGCTTGAACTCCTCGGCCGACAGCTCCTTGGCCACCTCGCCCGGGGTGCGGAAGTTGTCCCCCGCCGGGCGGATCGCCTCGTGCGCCTCCTGCGCGTTCTTCACCTTGCCGGTGTAGCGGCGCGGCTCCGGCGGCACGCTGCGCTCGCCGTACAGCTCGACGATCTGCCGGCGGGCCGCCGCGATGGCGGTCTCCGACAGGTTCACCGAGTCGGTACGCATGTAGGTGATGTAGCCGTTCTCGTACAGCCGCTGCGCGGTGCGCATCGTCTGCTGCGACGACAACCGCAGCTTGCGGGCCGCCTCCTGTTGCAGCGTGGAGGTGATGAACGGCGCGTACGGGCGCCGGCGGTAGGGCTTCTCCTCGACCCGGGTGACCGTGAACGGCCGCCCCGCCAGCCGGGCGGCGAGACCCCTGGCCCCGCCCTCGTCGAGGTGCACCACGCCGGCCCCGGCCCGCACCCGGCCCGTGGTCGGCTCGAAGTCCTTGCCGGTGGCGATCCGGTCGCCGTTCAGCGCGATCAGGGTGGCGTTGAAGGTGCGCGGCCCCTCGCCGGCGTTCGCGACGGCCAGCGTGGCCAGGATGTCCCAGTACTCGGCGGTGCGGAAGGCCATCCGCTGGCGCTCCCGCTCGACCACGATCCGGGTCGCCACGGACTGCACCCGGCCCGCCGAGAGCTTCGGCATGACCTTCTTCCACAGCACCGGGGAGACCTCGTAGCCGTACAGCCGATCGAGGATGCGGCGGGCCTCCTGCGCGTCGACCAGGTCCCGGTCGATCTCGCGCGGGTTGGCCACGGCGGCCTGGATCGCCGGCTTGGTGATCTCGTGGAAGACCATCCGCCTGACCGGCACCTTGGGCTTGAGGGTCTCCACCAGGTGCCAGGCGATCGCCTCGCCCTCGCGGTCCTCATCCGTCGCCAGGAAGATCTCGTCGACCTCCTTGGCCAGCTTCACCAGCTTGCTGATCTGCTGCTTCCGGTCGGCGGAGACCACGTAGAGGGCGTGGAAGCCGTTGTCGACGTCCACCCCGAGCCGGGCCCACGGCTCGCCCTTGTACTTGGCCGGCACGTCGGCGGCGTTGCGCGGGAGGTCCCGGACGTGGCCGAAGCTGGCCTCCACGACGTATCCCGGGCCGAGGTAGCCCGAGATCGTCTTGGCCTTCGCCGGTGACTCGACGATGACCAGACGGGTGGTTCCAGCGTTGCTCGGCACGTCTCTCTCCGACCTCACTCCTGCTCCATGCCCGTTTCGGGCCGTGTTGCACCGGCCGGACCACCGCCGGTCCGGATGTCCAACGTAACGCGCCGGCCGCGTTTCGGGTTTCGCGGGCGGCAAACCGGTCGGTACGTGGCGGCCGCCGGCCCGGCCACGCGGAGACTCCCGCCGGACGGCGCCACCGTACACCGCGAGTGGGGCGGGGAGCGGGCCACTGTGACGATCACGGACCCTCGGCCGAGGCGTCACCGGTCCGTTTTCCTGGACAAACCGCCGGGCGGGCGGTGTCCGAGATCGGACAGCCCACGGGGGTTGCGGGCCCGGCGCGACGGCCGCCCGGACCCACCCGGGCGGGCTCAGGCTGCGCCGCCCGGCCAGTCCGCCGCGGGCGCGGCGGGTGGCCGGTCACCCACCAGCTCGGCCAGCCGGGCCAGCCGCCGCCGTCCGGTGATCCGGTACGCCGGCCCGCCCGCCCCCGGGTCGAGGAGCGCCCCGGCCAGGCCGACCGCGGCCAGCGCCGCCCGCACCTGCGGCCAGCAGGACTGGTCCCCGACGCCGAGCCGGAGGAGGAAGCCGGGTGGGTCAGCGGCCCCGGCGGCGGCGAGCCACAGCCGCAGCCGGCGCCCGTTGAGGTGGAACCCGGCCGGCGGTCGCTTCCCGGCGCCGCGCAACCAGGCCACCGCGAGCGGGGCCAGGGTGCTGGCGTACGCGGTGCGGACCAGGTGCCGGCCGTCCTCGGTCGGCTCCCAGCTCGCCGGCACCCCGCGCGCGGCCAGCTCGGCCACCAGCACGTGCACCCGCCAGGCGGCGTCGACCACCACCGACAGCCGGGCCGTCCCGCCCATCCGGACCACCTCCGCCGGCCCGGCGAGCAGGCCCGCCAGGTCCGCCAGGGACGGGTCGGCCGCCTCGGTGGAGAACAGCGAGAGCTGCCGGACCGGATCGGGGAAGGGTGGCGTCAGCGACACTCCGGGACCTCGTCGAAGGCCTGTTTGAGTTCGGTGGAGCTGAGCTTGCCGGTGTCCAGCGCGCTCGCGTCGTACTCCTTGTTGAGCGTCTCCACCGCGGCCCGGACCCCGTCGTAGAAGGCCTTGGCCTCCCCGGTGTCCAGTCCGTCGATGGTGTCCCGGGCCCGACCGTAGGCGTCCCGGACCTTGCTCAGCGAGGCCCGGAAGCCGGCGGAGATCTCCGCGCCGTGGTCGGTCTCCGGCACCCCGGCCTGCTCGACCTTGCGGCGGGCGGTCTCGCTGGCCTGCTCGGCGCCCGCGAAGAGCCGGACCAGGTTCTCCTTGGCCTGCGCCGGGGTGGTCTGCGCGGTCATCTGCTGCTGGGTGCTGCTGGTCAGCTTGTTGATCTCGGCGCGCCACGGGGTGAGCGCCTCGCAGACCGAGGCGGCCCAGACCCGGGGGCTCGGACCGCCGCAGCCGGCGAGGACGAGGGCGAGCGTGGCCAGCACCACCGTGAGCTTTCCGGCGGTTGCCGCCCGGCGCGTACGCATGCGAAGCAGCGTACGGCCTTCCGGTGGAACTGCCACCGGTCAGGTTTCACCGATGGACGGGAGAAGGATGGTTCCCGGCCGGCGTCCGCCGACCGGGAACCGCTGCCGGCCGGCCCTCAGGCGTTGATCGGCTCCGGACGCTCCTCCTGGCTGCCCGCGCCGGCGTCGGTGCCGGTGCCGGTGTCCGCCATCGCGACGCCCTTGCGCTTGCTGAACACCACGGCCGCCACGATGATCAGTGCGGCGACCACGGCGAGCGTCACCCGCAGCGGGGTGTTCCGGTCGTCGCCCACGCTCCAGGCCACCACGGCCGGCGCGATCAGCAGTGAGACCAGGTTCATCACCTTGATCAGCGGGTTGATCGCCGGGCCGGCGGTGTCCTTGAACGGGTCGCCGACGGTGTCACCGATGACGGTCGCGGCGTGCGAGTCGGAGCCCTTGCCGCCGTACGCGCCGTCCTCGACCAGCTTCTTCGCGTTGTCCCAGGCGCCACCGGAGTTGGCCAGGAAGACCGCCATCAGCGTGCCCGCCCCGATCGCACCGGCCAGGTAGGACGCCAGGGCGCCCGGGCCGAGGCCGAAGCCGACCGCGATCGGCGCCAGGATGGCCAGCAGGCCGGGGGTCATCAGCTCGCGCTGCGCGTCCCGGGTGCAGATGTCGACCACCTTGCCGTACTCGGGGCGCTGGGTGCGGTCCATGATCCCGGGCAGCTCGCGGAACTGCCGGCGGACCTCCATCACGACCGCGCCGGCCGACCGCGAGACCGCGTTGATGGCCAGGCCGGAGAAGAGGAAGACCACCGCCGCGCCGATGATCAGGCCGACCAGGTTGCGCGGGTTGGCCACGTTCAGCGCGTTCAGGATCTCGGCCCCGGCGTCGCCGACCCCCGCGTCCTCGTACGAGCTGCGCAGCGTGTCGGTGTACGAGCCGAACAGCGCGGTCGCCGCGAGGACCGCGGTGGCGATCGCGATGCCCTTGGTGATCGCCTTGGTGGTGTTGCCGACCGCGTCCAGCTCGGTCAACGTGCGCGCGCCGTGCTCGTCGATGTCGCCGGACATCTCCGCGATGCCCTGGGCGTTGTCGGAGATCGGGCCGAAGGTGTCCATCGCGACGATCACGCCGACGGTGGTGAGCAGGCCGGTACCGGCCAGCGCGACCGCGAAGAGCGAGAGCGTGATGGAGCTGCCGCCGAGCAGGAACGCGCCGAACACACCCGCGCCGATCAGCAGCGCGGAGTAGACCGCGGACTCCAGGCCGATGCTGATGCCGGCGAGGATGACGGTGGCCGCACCGGTCTGCGAGCTCTTGCCGATGTCCTGCACCGGGCGCCGGTTGGTCTCGGTGAAGTAGCCGGTCAGCGCCTGGATCGCGGCGGCCAGCACGATACCGATGATCACCGCGCCGATGGCCACCAGCCGCGGGTTCCGGTCGACGTCGGTCAGGCCACCCTCCAGCCCGGCGAAGGTCGCCGGCAGGTAGGCGTAGGCGGCGATCGCCACCAGCACCGCGGAGAGCACCGCCGAGATGTAGAAGGCCCGGTTGATCGCGGTCAGGCCGTTGCGGTCGCTGGCGCGCAGCCGGGTGATGAAGACGCCGACGATCGCGACCAGCACGCCGATGGTGGAGATGATCAGCGGGAAGACCAGGCCGTCCTCGCCGAACGCGGCCCGGCCCAGGATCAGCGCGGCGACCAGGGTGACCGCGTACGACTCGAAGAGGTCGGCGGCCATGCCGGCGCAGTCGCCGACGTTGTCGCCGACGTTGTCGGCGATGGTGGCGGCGTTGCGCGGGTCGTCCTCGGGGATGCCCTGCTCGACCTTGCCGACCAGGTCGGCGCCGACGTCGGCGGCCTTGGTGAAGATGCCGCCGCCGACCCGCATGAACATGGCGAGCAGCGCGGCGCCGAAGCCGAAGCCCTCCAGCACGGTCGGCGCGTCCCCCCGGAAGAGGATGACGACCAGCGCCGCACCGAAGAGGCCGAGGCCGACGGTGAGGAAGCCGACCACGCCACCGGTCCGGAAGGCGATCTTCATGGCGCCCTCGCGGCCGCCTTCGCGCTCCCGGGCCGCCGCGGCGACCCGCAGATTGGCGCGGGTGGCCAGCCACATGCCGGCGCCGCCGATGAACGCGCTGAACAGGGCACCCACCACGAAGAAGGCCGACCGGCCGATCTTCACCAGGGTCTGGTTGCCGTCGGTGTCGTGCACCGGCAGCAGGAAGAGCAGCACGACGGCGATCACCACGAAGATCGCCAGGGTCCGGAACTGCCGCAGCAGGTACGCCGAAGCGCCCTCCTGCACCGCCCCGGAGATCTCCTGCATGTTGGTGGTGCCCTTACCGGCTGCCAGCACGGCCTTGGTCAAGGCGGCGGCGAAGACGAGCGCCACCAGCGCGATGACCGCGGCGATGACGACGTACGTCGTGTTGGCTCCGGTAAGGGACAGTGCGCCGCCGTCGGCGGCCAAGGTCCCGGACATCTATGTCCTCCTGTACCGAACACTCGCGCCGGCCGTGGAGACGCACGGGCCGACGCCTGGATGCGAACTCGCCAGCGCGCCAACCCACCACCGCGGACCAGCGATGAACACCCATTCCTGCTGGCTGCGGGACGGGTCACTTGCTGACAACCCGGGTACTGTAGCCCTCCGCAGTGTTGGAGGTCACACCGAGGGGGCACCCTGTCTCGATGATCTTCGTAACTGTGTTATGAGGAAATATCTGATATATGGGCCGACCAGCACGACGAGGCCGCGCTCCCGAGCGGGAACGCGGCCTGCGGGACGAACTGTCAGGTCAGCGGCCGACCGGCCACACCATCCGGACCTCGGTGCCGATGCCCTCGTCGACCGGGCGGACCTGGAGATCCTCGACGAAGCCGGCGAGCAGGGCGAAGCCGACGCCGGTGGTCAGCGCGTCCTCGCTGAGCGACTCCTTGGCCAACTCGTCCGGGGGCAGCGCGGCCAGGCCGATGCTCGCCTCGATCGGAGCCCGGTCCACCACCCGCACCGAGTACGCCCCGGAGTCCGACATCTCCACCAGCACCGGATCGTGCAGGCCGTACTGCCGGTGCAGGGCCACCGCCCGGGTGCACGCCTCACCGATGGCCAGGCGCACCTCGTCCAGCAGGTCCTCGCGTACCCCGGCCCGGCGGGCCACCGCGACGCCGACCAGGCGGGCGGTGCGCACGTGCACCGGGGCGGGCGAGAACGAGAGCTTGACGGTCGCCATCACGCGCTGGCGCCGGTCGGGTCGGCGCTGATCGCCGCGTCGACCGTGGGGTGCAGCGGGAAGACCTGGTCCAGCGCGGTGATCCGGAAGATCTTGAGCAGCGGCTCCTTGTCGCAGACCAGGGCGAACGAGCCATCCGCCGAGCGGAGCCGCTTGAGGGCGCCGACCAGCACGCCGAGCCCGGTCGAGTCGAGGAAGTCCACCCGGCCCAGGTCCACCACGACCCGGCGGGCCCCGCCGTCGATCAGTTCCAGGAGCCGTTCCCGCAGCCGCGGCGCGGTGTAGACGTCCACCTCACCGCCGACCTCGAGCACCGTGTGCTCCCCCACGGTGCGGGTCGCCAGCGACAGCTCCATCGGTCCTCCTCGTAGACTCTCCTGGGCATCTAACCATCCCGCCCACCGGACCCCTGCCGGGTCACCGGCGAAGGCTCCCCATACCCACCGCCCCGGGTTCCCAATTCCGAACACCAGTGCGAGAGTGCAGGACGTGACTTACGACGGCTTCAGCTCGGCGCGTCTGGCGCCGCGCCACGACCTGAAGCCGTCGTCCGCCGCCACCGTATCCGCAGGCACCGGCCCCGGGCGACCGCCGGCCGAGCTGCTGCGTCGGCTACGCGCGCGGCACACCGCCGACCCGGTCACCCACGTCGAGCGGGTGCCGGCCAGCACCGGCGAGCCGGCACCCTGGCCGGCCTGGGCCCCGGCGGAACTGCGGGCGGCGTTCGCCCGCCGCGGCGTGGTCGCCCCCTGGCGGCACCAGGCCGAGGCCGCCGAGCTGGCATACGCCGGGCAGCACGTCGTGGTGGCCACCGGCACCGCGTCCGGCAAGTCGCTGGCGTACCAGCTCCCCGCGCTGAGCACCCTGCTCGCCGACCCGCGCGCCACCGTGCTCTACCTGGCGCCGACCAAGGCGCTCGCCGCCGACCAGTTACGCGCCGTCGCCGGCCTGGAACTCGACGGGGTACGCCCCGCCTGCTACGACGGGGACACCCCGCGCGCCGAGCGGGAGTGGATCCGCCGGCACTCCCGGTTCGTGCTGACCAACCCGGACATGCTGCACCACGGCATCCTGCCCGGGCACGCGCACTGGTCCGGCTTCCTGCGCCGGCTGGCGTACGTGGTGATCGACGAGTGCCACACCTACCGCGGCGTGTTCGGCTCGCACGTGGCGCACGTGCTGCGCCGGCTGCGCCGGCAGTGCGCCCGCTTCGGTCGTACCCCCGTCTTCGTGCTGGCCTCGGCGACGTCGGGTGACCCGGCGACGGCGGCCGGGCGGCTCACCGGCCTGCCGGTGGCCGCCGTCACCGAGGACACGTCCCCGCGCGGCGGGGTGACCTTCGCGCTCTGGGAGCCGCCGCTGCTGCCTCGTGATCCCGCGTCCGAGGCCGTGGACCTCGCGCCGGTCCGGCGGTCGGCGCTGCGGGAAACGGCCGACCTGCTCGCCGACAGCGTCGCCGAGGGGGTACGCACCCTCGCCTTCATCCGCTCTCGCAAGGGCGCCGAGGTGGTGGCCGCGACCGCCCGGCGTGCCCTGGACGAAGCGGTCCCCGGGCTCGGCGACCGGGTGGCCGCCTACCGGGCCGGCTACCTGCGCGAGGAACGGCGCGAGCTGGAACGGGCCCTGCTGCACGGCGACCTGCTCGGCCTCGCCTCCACCAACGCCCTCGAACTCGGCGTCGACCTGGTCGGGCTCGACGCGGTGCTGATCTGCGGCTGGCCCGGCACCCGGGCGTCGCTCTGGCAGCAGGCCGGCCGGGCCGGCCGCTCCGGCGACGAGGCCCTGGCCGTGCTGGTGGCCCGGGACGACCCACTCGACACCTACCTGGTCCACCACCCGGAGGCGCTGTTCGGGCGGCCCGTCGAGGCGACCGTGCTCGACCCGGCCAACCCGTACGTCCTCGCCCCGCAGCTCGCCTGCGCCGCGGCCGAGGCCCCGCTCACCCCGGCCGACCTGGAACTGTTCGGCGACGGCGCGAAGGAGGCGGTCGACTCGCTCGTCGAGGCCGGCGCGCTGCGGCAGCGGCCCACCGGGTGGTACTGGCGGCATCGGGAACGCCCCGACGTCGACCTGCGCGGCGAGGGCGGCGCACCGGTCTGCGTGGTCGAGGCGTCCACCGGGCGGCTGCTCGGCACCGTCGACGGCGGCTCGTCGCACTTCCTCATCCACCCCGGCGCGGTCTACCTGCACCAGGGCGTCTCGTACGTGGTCGACTCGCTCGACCTGGCCGACGGGTGCGCGCTGGTGCACGCCGAGGAGCCGGACTGGTCCACCCACGCCCGCGACGTCACCTCGCTGTCGGTGGTGTCGGTCCGGTCGTACGTGGACGCCGGGCCGCTCGGGCTCTTCCTCGGCGAGGTGGACGTGACCAGCCAGGTCGTGTCGTACCAGCGCCGTCGGATCGCCTCCGGCGAGGTGATCGACACCCGGCCGCTGGACCTGCCCGCCCGGGAGCTGCGTACCGTCGCGGTCTGGTTCACGCTCTCGCCCGAGTCGCTGGCCGCCGCCGGAGTGGAGGCCGCCGACATTCCGGGTGCGCTGCACGCCGCCGAGCACGCCGCGATCGGCCTGCTGCCGCTGATGGCCACCTGCGACCGCTGGGACATCGGCGGGCTCTCCACCGCCGTGCACCCCGACACCGAGGCGCCCACCGTCTTCGTCTACGACGGGCACCCCGGCGGAGCCGGTTTCGCCGAGCGGGCGTACGGGACGGCGGCGGCCTGGCTCCGCGCCACCCGCGACGCGATCGCCGAGTGCGGCTGCGAGTCGGGCTGCCCGTCCTGCGTGCAGTCCCCGAAGTGCGGCAACGGCAACAACCCGCTGTCCAAGTCCGACGCGGTGCGGGTCCTCGACGTGGTCCTCGCCAACCTTCCGCCCAAGGACGACGACCCGACGGGCAGTGCCTCCGCACTGCCGATGTCGCCCGACGGCGACGCCCCGGTGGCGCCGGCTCCCGCCCTGCCGCGGCAGGACGAGCGGGTCCTCGACCACCCTTAGCGCGACGACCGACGCGACCTGGCCGCCTCGCGGCGTGCTCGGGGCTCGCGGGCGGGGTGATCGACTCGGCTTCGGCGATGTCGCGGTGTCCGGCGTGCCGGAAAGGGCCACCTCGCCGTTGTGGCAGCCGTCCCGGCTGACCAGGTGCTCAACGCCTGGGCGATGAAGGCGACCATCGAGGGCGGACGCTGAGGGCCCGGCTGTGCGAGACTCCGGCGTTACCCCTCGAAGGAGATCGCATGCAGCTCGACACCTTGCAGACCCAGCACCAGTTCTTCATCCGCCAGCGGATCCGGATGATGGTCAACCAGTACGAGGTCCGCGCGGTGGCGCCGGACGGTTCGGAGGGCGAGCTGCTCGCGTTCGCGCAGCAGAAGCGGCTCGCCTTCAAGGAGCAGGTGACCATCTACACCGACGACTCCAAGCAGACCCCGCTGCTCGGCTTCAAGGCCCGTCAGCGGCTCGACCTCGGCGCCACGTACGACGTGACCGACCACGCCGCCAACCCGATCGGGCTGTTCCGCAAGGACTTCGCCCAGTCGCTGCTGCGGTCGACGTGGCACGTTGAACAGGCCGGCCTGCCGCAGATCACGGGCCAGGAGCGGAGCCTGCCGGTGGCGCTGCTGCGCCGCTTCGTCGACTCGCTGTCCTGGCTGCCGTACCACTTCGACTTCGTCGCCGGGGGTCAGCCGGTGTTCTCGGTCGTCAAGAAGTGGGGCCTGCGCGACCGGTACGTGGTGGAGATCCAGAACCCGCAGATCGACCGGCGACTCGTCATCGCCATGGCGGTCGGCCTGGACGCCCTCCAGTCCCGCTGAGCCGTAATCGGTCCGGGGGCGCGGCAGCTCGCCGCGCCCCGACCGACCCGGCCCGTGGGCGGCCCGGCGGGCCGACCCGGAGCGGTCAGCCTCGGATCGGGCCGGCCCGGGAGGTCGCCGTGGCGGTGCGGGTCAGCCAGGGCAACGGCGTGACCGTGACCTCCGCTGTGACCAGCACGTCCATCCCGTCGAGACGGCACGCGGAGAGCCGCGCGCCGTTCAGGCCGACCAGTTTCCCGGCCGTCCCGCAGGCCGCCGCCTCCCCTTCGAGTGCCCGGCCGGCGCCGGCGAGCGCCCCGAAGTCGGCCGCTACCCGGGCCTGCTGCCGGGCCGTCCGGGCGGCGCCGAGCGCCGCGCCGAACAGACCTACCAGGACGAACACCAGCCCTACGGCGAGCAGGCAGATCGTGGCGCCGCCGCGATCCGTGGCCGCGCCGGCCCGGTTCGCCCGGGACGCGCCTACCGCCGTCACGGTCGTGGTGCCGGGGCACCGGGTTCGACGGCGGCGATCGCGGTGGCGGACACCGTGATCCGGGGCAGCCGCGCCCCCAGGGTGCGGACCGGTACGCGGACCGTGGCGGTGACGCGATCGCCGATGACGGTGACCGCGACGTCCGCGCCGGGCGGTGCGTACCGCGCACCGGTGGCCGTTCCGTTCTCGCCCCGGGAGGCGGCGAGCGCCGCCTCCCGGGCGGCGTCCAGGCAACCGCTCCTCGTGGTCACCGCGTTGACGGCGGTGAGGCCGGTGAGCAGCAGCAGGACCAGCGCCGGCAGGCCGGCCGCCAGTTCGGCGGTGAACGAGCCACGTTCCGACCCGACGGTCCGCTGCCCGGCCGACGATCGGTGGCCGGCCGGCCGGCGCCCGGTCACTTCAGTGCCCGGTCGATGACGGCGGTGAGCGCGGACTGCACGTTGCCGGAGGTGAGCACCTTGAGCAGGATGCCGGCGAAGGCCACCGCGGCGAGCGTGCCCACGGCGTACTCGGCGGTGTTCATCCCGGCGTCGCCGCGCAGGCGGGCGAAGAGTTTCCGCATCTCGTTTCCCTTCTTGTGGGTTCAGAGCACGTCGCCGAGGACGGCGACGATCACCGGCACCAGACCGGCGAGAATGAAGGCGGGCAGGAAGCAGAGCCCGAGCGGCAGCACGATGAGCACGCCCGCCCGGCGGGCCGCCGCCTCGGCCGCGGTGAATCGGTCGGCCCGCAGGTCGTCGGCGAGACGGGTGAGCGCGCCGGCCAGCGCGGCCCCGCTGTTGGACGAGCGGAGCGCGGCCGCCACCAGCCGGTCCGCACCGGGCACGGGGAGCAGTTGCGACCACGCCTCCGCCGGCTCGCCACCGAGCAGCAGTGTCCGGCCGACCTGGCCGAGCCGGTCGGCCATCGGCCCACCCAGCGCCTCGGCGACCGCCAGCACCGACCGGTCGACCGGCGCTCCGGCGCGGAGGGCCGCCGCGAGCAGGTCGGCGGCGAGCGGCAAATCGGCGATCTCGCGCAGTCGCCGGTCCCGGACGGCGCGCGGCTCGATCCGACGGAGCAGGCGATCCGCCGCGAGTCCGGCCAGCATCCCGACGAGCAGGCCGGCCCAGCCGCCGACGACGGTTGCGGCGGCCACACCGGCGAGCCCGGCGCCGAGCCGGGTCCGATCGGGCCACCACGCCGGCCTCGCCCGCTCAGCCCCGCCCTCTGACGATCGGCCCAGCCGGCGAAGACGTCGGCCTGGTCGGACGGTCGGCGAGCCGGCCACGATCACAAGCAGCGCCGCCCCGACCAGGCAGGACGCCGCGAACGCCTGCCGGGGCATCAGCCAACCCGCCCCGGGGCCGCGCCGAGCCGTTCCGCCCACAACAGGCCGCCGACCTGCAGTCCGACGGCGGCGACCGCGCTGGCGCCACCGACCGGCGTGTGCAACAGCACCGCGACGGGGTCGACCCCGATGGCGTACCCGAGCCCGATGCCGCCGAGCGGCAGCGCGGCGAGCAGCCAGGCCGTGGCCCGCGCACCGGCGGCCTGGGCGGCAGCCGCGGCCAGCCCACGGTCGGCCGCCCGGGCATCGGCCTCGATTCGCTCCAGGAGTTCGGCGAGGGGAGCTCCGGTGCGGTCGGCCAGCCGCACGGCAGCCCGGGCCAGCTCGGCGACCCGCGTCGGCCCGTCCGGGCGGTCGGGAACGGGGGCTTGCGGCGACCGGGCGGGCCCACCGGCATCGGCTGCGACGTGGCGACCGGCGCTATCGGGAAGGGCCGGCGGCAGGCCGTCCACGAGCGGCGGCGGGCCGGCAACCGCAGCCCGGGTCGCGAGCGCTTCCCCAGACGTCGCCAGCACCCGGTTCAGCGCCGGCTGCCCGGGCACGGGCCCGTCGAGAGCCGGCTGCCCGGGCAACGCCTCGCCGGCCCGCGACCGCCCAGGCAGCGTGTCCCCGAACGCCGATCCCCCGGCGGCCGGACCGCCGACCCCTACCGACCCCGGCGCCGGAGCGCCGAGCCCTGCCGAGCCCGGCCCCGAGCCCTCGAACGTCACGGAGCCCGACCCCGGACCGTCAAATGTCACGAATCCTGGCCCTGGCCGCCCGAGTGCCACCGAGCCCAACAGCGGATCCCCGAATGTCGACAACCTCGGCAGCGGACCGCGGAGCGCGGCCGTCACCGGCAACCCGGCCCGCAGGTCGGCGGCGAGGCCGCCGAGCTGGTCCAGGCTCTGCCGACGGGCCCGCTGCGCGTGCCGTCCGGCGTGACGGCGCAGGACGGCACGCACCCCCAGCGCGACGTAGGCCGCGAGAACAACCGCGGCCACCGGGCCGGCCAACCCACCACCGAACCCACCGCCCACCACGGCGGCCAGCAGCACCGTTCGCCTCGGCGCGGATGCCCCGATCCGCCGGGGACGGCGTCCGCCGCCGGCTGCGCCCGATCGGGCAGCCGCCCGCCGGACGAGCGTCGCGACGGGGCGGAGGTCGTCGGGAAACGCGGCTGCCGGACGACGCGGGTCCCGGCGACCGGGCGGCCTGGTCGGGAAGGACCGCCCGGCGACCCCGGCCGGGGCACCGCGACGAACCACCGCAGGCCCCGTCAACAGCCGCCCGTGGCTCGACCGACACCTGACGACGAGGGAGGCCGGAACGTGGACGGCAATCGGCGGCGGACCACCGGGAGCCGACCGCGACGGAGGGCCGAAGACGGCGCGACGCCGAGCCCGGCCTTTTCCCAGCGGCCAGGCGACCACCGCCGCGGCCGTGACCAGGAACGCGGTCACCAGCCAGGCCGGGCCGCTCACGACGGGCCCGCCGAGCCGGGCCAGACCGCGCAGAGGATCGGGGGTACGTCGACCCCGCGCTCCCGCAGCAGCGCCCCGAGCGCCCGAGCGGCGAGGCCGAGGCCACGACCACGTACCCAGGCCGGCACCACGGTCACCAGTCGCTCCGGCCCCTCGGGCACCAGCAGGCTGATCGACTCCAGCAGGCGGCCCTCGCTGCCGCGACGAACCTGGAGCAGCACCTGCAGTGCCGCCGCGACCTGAGCGTGCAGCGCGGCCCGGGGCAGACCGCCGAGCAGACCGAGCGCCTCGAGCCGGGCCGGTACGTCCGTCGGGGCGTTGGCGTGCAGCGTCCCCGCTCCACCATCATGGCCGGTGTTCAGGGCAGCGAGCAGGTCCACCACCTCGCCACCCCGGCACTCGCCCACCACCAGCCGGTCCGGGCGCATCCGTAACGCCTGCCGGACCAGGTCGCTCAGTCCCACCGCGCCCGTGCCCTCCACATTCGACGTACGCGCCTGGAGGCCGATCACGTGCGGGTGCACCGGGCGCAGTTCGGCGGCGTCCTCGACCAGCACGATTCGCTCGGTCGTCGGCACCAGCCCGAGCAGCGTGTTGAGCAGGGTGGTCTTGCCCGAACCGGTGCCCCCGGTGACCAGGTACGCCAGCCGGGCCGCCACGACGGCAGCGAGGACCGGTGCCACCGGCCGGGGCACGGTGCCCTGCCGGACCAGTTCCTCGAGGGTGAACGGCCGTTGCCGGAAGGTCCGCAGGGAGAGGTACGGCCCGTCGGTCGCCACCGGCGGCAGCACGGCGTGCAGCCGGGTGCCGTCGGGCAGTCGGGCGTCCGCGCACGGGGAGGCGTCGTCAAGCCGGCGCCCGGCGGCCGCCGTGAGGCGCTGCGCGAGCCGGCGTACGTCCTCGACGGAGCCGATCGGTACCGCCACCTGGCGCAGCCCCTGCCCACGGTCGACCCAGACCCGGGTGCCGTTCACCAGCACGTCGGTCACCTGCGGGTCGGCCAGCAACGGAGCGAGCGGGCCGGCGCCGACCAGGTCATCGTGCACTCGGTCGGCGATGCGCAGCAGGGCGGTGTCACCGAGCACGGCGGCGCTCGGCTCGGCGCGTACGGCGGAGACGATGGCGGCGGGGGTGACCGGAGTGGCCGCGGCGGCGAACCGGCGCCGGACGCGGGCCGCCAGCTCGCCGGAGTCGACGGGGCCGGTCATGCCGCACCGGTGGCGGGCACGCCGGTCAGCTCGCCGACGATCCGCTGGCAGAGCGCGGCGAGCGGCCCCTTCCCGCCCGCCGCGGGCGCCTCACCCCGCTCCAGCCCGCGACAGAGCCCGGGCTCGGGGCGAAGTGTGCCAGCGAGCGGCAGGTTGAGTGCCCGGGCCACCTCGGTGGCCTTAAGCCGGCCCGGGGCCGGGCCGCGCACGATCACCGCCAGGTCGGCGCAGTGCGGGGCGGCTGTGGCGACCACCCGGGCTGCGGCGG
Source organism: Micromonospora sp. GCM10011541 (assembly GCF_042650725.1). Classification (NCBI taxonomy): domain Bacteria; kingdom Bacillati; phylum Actinomycetota; class Actinomycetes; order Micromonosporales; family Micromonosporaceae; genus Micromonospora; species Micromonospora sp. GCM10011541. The sequence goes on along the minus strand of NZ_JBHSBP010000092.1, from coordinate 92,866 downwards.
CGGTGGCCCGCAGCTCGGCCGGTACGACCACCAGGGCCCGGTCCGCCGCCTGCAACGCCACGACCGATGCGTCGTCGAGTTGCCGGGGCAGGTCGGCGACCACGACGTCCCGGCCCCGGCGAGCGGCGTCGACCGTGGCGGCCATCGCCTCGGCGGGCAGATGCAGCAGGTCGCCACGATCCCAGGAGAGCACGACCAGGTCACCCCGGCTGGGCAGGGCCCGGACGAGCGAGGGTGGATCGACCCGCCCGTCGGTGCCGGTGAGTCCGGGCCAGCGCAGGCCTTCCAGCTGTTCCCAGCCGAGCACCAGGTCCAGCCCGCCGCCGAGCGGGTCGGCGTCGACCAGGAGGGTGCGCAGTCGGGCTCGGGCGGCGGTGACCGCGAGGCCGCCGGCGAGCACGCTGGCACCCGCGCCGCCCCGCCCGCCGAGCACCGCGACCATCCGTGCCGCGCCACCGCTGGCCGGGTCCAGCACGCACTCGGCGAACCGGTCGACCAGCCACGGCTCCGCGGCGGGCAGCGTGGCCACGTGCTCGGCCCCGATCAGCTCGGCGATCTCCGCGCCCGGGTCGAGGTGACCGGAGCGGCCTACCAGCACCGTCCGAGGCCGGCGCGGCAGCCGAGCCCGCAGGCAGGCCTGAGCCTGGTCACTGCCCACCAGCACGAGCGGCGCCGGCAGCCAGCGGGCGCGGGCTGCGGCGGGGTCGGCGGCGAGCTCGACCTCGGTGCCACCGGCTGCGGCGAGCCGGAGCAGCTCGTCGAGCAGGTCGCCGTCGGCGGTGACCAGCAGGGGAAGGCGGCGGTGCGGTGGGAGCGGGGTACGGGGCGGCATGGCGGCCTCCAGCGGTCGGGCTCGAATGTGCTGCCGTCGAGCCTGCTGACCGCCGGACCGGCCCGCCGCCTCACCTCGGTCGCCTGTGGACAAGTTTGACCGCTGTGGACAGCCCCCGGCGCTGTTTCTGATCTGCTATGGACGGATCGCCTCATGAAGCGTCTAACCGGGACCACCTCCGGCGTCGGATCGCTCTGCCCGTGTCGCACCGGGAGCGCCTGTAGATCCGCCGCAGGCGGGTCAGGGGCGGTGGCCGCGCGCGGCGGCGACGATCGCGCCGAACCGGTCGCGGGTCGCGGTCAGGTCGGTTACCCGGCCGTCGAAGTGCGGTGACCAACTCGCTGGCTTCCGACGGTCGTCCGGGTCGTAGACGCACTACTCAATCTTTATACGTACACCCCGGACGACTACGCGGCCCGCGTCCTGGCCGCCTTCGACCGCTCTGCCGCCTCCGCCGGGAAAACGCCCCCGAATAGCGCCGTTGACGAGGACGGAGACGAGCTGTGACCTGCGGCGCAGCAATCACCCAGAGAGGGGACGACCCCCGTCGGGGGGAGCCGGGTACATGCTGTCGACGAGTGAGGTTCAATGCTCAGCAGCACTGGTGGCCGTCGGTTGCCCCACCAACTGAACCTGCGTCACTGCGCCTCGTCATACTTTATCCAGAACTGCGCCCGAAGCTTGTGCCGCACCTGTTCACTCAAGTCAAATTCGCCACGGCGGTCGGACAAATCGGTCAGCAATGCCTTGTCGATGTCGCGTGGGATCGACGGCTTCCCAGCCTTGAGTTCCGCCAGCGCCTCCGCGGTGGCGGACTTGCGGAATGCCGTCAGGACGTTGATGACCACCGAGTCGATCTGTTCGGCAAGTTCGGCGGAGTCCTCATACTCCGTCGTGACCTGCGGCTCGCGGCCGGTGGCCGCGCTGTAGACGAGCACAGATGACGACGGACGGAGCGCACCTGGATGTCCCAGCCCGGCGAGGTCCCTGGGCGTAGCCTTGACCTGCGGTTGCCCGGCTGGCGGCGCGACCGCCACCGGCTGCGGCGTCGGTGGCGTCGGTGGCGTCGGTGGCGTCGGTGGCGTCGGCGGCATTTCGACCTTCGCCACCGTCTGATCAACGGTCTCCGGAGGCAGGATTTCAAGCCCGTCGGCCGCCCGAATCAGATGCCGGCTGATGCCGTGGGGCTTGTTCTCCGTGTTGGGAACGGCGAGCAGGATGACCTGTACGCCGTGAACTTGGGCCTCCTCGACAGCCTCGGTCAGGTCGTCGTCGCCCGAGACGAGGATGAAGACGTCGGCGGCTCCGTTGCGCGCGTGCGTCACGAGGTCAAGCCCAATACGCAGGTCGACGCCCTTCTGCTGGCCGTCCATGCCAAACCGGCCGAGCCGCAACTTGACCTTGGGCAACTCGCCGATGCGCTGCTGCTGGGGATCGGGCACGCCGTCCTTAGCTGAGTCGTACCAGTGCACCCGCAGCACTGACAGCTCCGACATCCTCTCGGCCTGCCGAACAAGCGCGTCAATCAGCGGCGCGTAGTCGATGTGAACCCCGCTGCGCAGCGACGTCCCGGTCACCCGGACAGCTGCGGAACTGAGCAGGTAACCGACATCCACATAGAGGGAGCACATAGACCTCATGGTTCACAGGATGCCACCAACCCTGATCGACCGCGGACGCGCCGGCGACCACTTTGTCGACCATGAGCCGCCGTCCGCGCCGAACGCGAACCCCTCGGTCTGAGGCGCACCCACGCCGCAGCACCACATTCGCTATCCGAGACGCACCATCGGCGGCAGATCCGGATGGCGGATCGTGGTGCCAGGCATCATCATCGCGTTGATGCCCGCCGAACGATCGTTCTGGTCGATGACCTTCGTTCGTTCGTGGATGGCCGCAAGCGCGGAGGTGGCCCGTACGAGCGCTGCCGGAGTCGAGCTCCTTGATCGGTACTGGGACGGGCGCCTGGACGAGCTGCCGAGACCGCCGGCACCAGACACGGTGCCCGACGAGACCGCCGACAGGAAGAGTCTGCGCAGTCAGCGGACGCGTCGGCTCATCCACTACCGTCCGGGCTATGGCAGCCAAAGCAGCGGGAGCGTTTCATCGGACGCCGGATCGAGCGATCAGATCAGCGGGTCGCATGGGAACGGACGGACCAGGCCTTCTTTGCTGCCGGAGCGTGTCACATCCTCGCCTGGGTCTGCCGGGATTCCTATCCAGACCGGCCCATCGAGATAACCGCGGTGCGCTTCCTGGGCGAGCGGCAGGTCTTCCACACCTACGCGGCCTGGGATAGCTGGGCGTTCGACCACTCGGGCTGGAATCCTGAGCCGCAACTGCTGGCGGTCAACACAGACTTCGAAGGCCACCCGCTAGAACGCATCAAGATCACGGACAGTCTCGCTGAGTTCTGCGAGAAGCACCACCACCGCAGGCCGAACCAGTATTGGCATGACCCGCTCCCCCGTGCTCGCGACTACGTCGGCCGATACATCGCGCCCTGGGCGTAGCCCCTTAACAAGCACTCACACCGGCAAAGCACATCTGCCGAGCGGGCTTAGCTACGGACGGTGATGGCCGCACCGGCCGCCTACGCGCTCGATCCGCGGCAGATGCGTGCGTTCGTCGTACAGGATGTCGCGCGGGGCGGGCGCCAGCTCAGGGAAGGTCGGGATCTCGGTGCTCGGCCACGAAACGCTCGCCCGTCTCCTCGTCGACCAGCGAGTTGTCGACCAGCCATTCAACCGCCCGCCGCCTCGCGCGCACGTCGCGGAAGGCGGACCACGCCGGCAGCAGGTGCGGATACTCCTCGTGCAACTCGTTCCTGAACCGGCGGAAGGCACCCCTGCCCTGGATAGCTCGCGCGAGCCGGCTGCCGGCCGCCGCGTCACTGATCCTCTCAGCGAAGTCGGCCATGTCCTGGTACCAGACGTAGGACGGCAGCGGATCGATGCCCACCAGGTCGAGGTCGTCAAGGTCGACGGGCGTGTGTCCGTCGATGCCGCCGTCCGTCGTCCAGAACACGATCTCGCCAGTCTGCGGGTTGATCAGCCATCGGTGCTCGTAGTCGGTCTGGTCCGCGAGCGCGGTGGCGATCTCCTCCAGGTCTAGCCTGCTCAGGTCAAGCATCCGGCCACCATAAACCCGCTTCTGTCCGCGCTTCGACCAGCGACAGCGCGACCAGCGGCAGAAGAGTGCGGCTTACTAGGGCTCGTCCTCCACGATCAGTACCTGCATGCCGGATGTCTATGATCAGGAAAAGTATCGCTGACATTCGCCTACTGGACACGCCGCTCAGTCTGCCCTTGCCGGCGCGGGGCGCGGCCGGTCCGACGGTAGCTCCGCCGCGGTGCGCCACCAGTGGCGCGACGCGAGCCCGGCCAGCACGGCGCCGGCGGCGTTGACCAGCACGTCGTCGACGGAGGACACCCGGTCCAGCCGCAGCACGTACTGTGCGGTTTCGACCAGGGCCGAGCAGCCTGCCCCGAGCGCCAGGATCCGCGGCACGGACGCCAGCACCGCGAACCTCATAGGGGCGAAAAACCCTAGCGCCGCGAAGATCAGCAGGTTGCCGCCGATCCCGACGGGCCCCATCGTGAGCAGGTCCCGCAGCGGGATCAGGCTCACCCGGCCTGGGACGGTGCCGGCCCCCGGTCCCGGCATCATGGTGATCCATACGAGCGGTACCGTCCCGTAGACCAGGCCCATCTCGGCCAGCGACATCCGCCACGCCGATGTGCTACCGGTGGCACGCCGAAAGCGCGCCAGAGCCCACGCCACCAGAGCAGCCAACGGCAGCCCCACCAGCATCATGAGCAGCACACCGTTCTCCGTGTCGTAGCAGCCGTGCCACCGCCCGGCCATGCACCTCGGAGCGGACATCAGAAGCGGTCGCCGCACGGCGAACGCGACGCTCGCCACGCCGATGACCGCCAGGCTCAGGAGCACGGTCCTGCGTGTGCGGCGGGTCGGTGCTGACAGGGATGCGCTGTGGTTCATGTGCCCATCTAATCGGTAGGGCTGTTGCGGTGGCGTAAGCACTCTCGATACGCCCGCAATACACACCCGCGACCAACCCGCCCGGTGTGGCGGCGCACTCAATTCGGCAGATCCGGATGGCGAGCGGCAGCTCCAGCCGTCACGCTGCGTGCCGCGGATCGCGGCATGTGCGTGCGTTGCCTCTGGTTACCCTCACTGAGATGAACGATGTCGAGCACCCGAGCGAGCGCCTTGTCGAACAGCCCTGCGGAATCGGGCGATGGAAGCGCCGGAGATAGCAAGGGGGACAACGGTGTCCGAGAGGTCGGCTTGGTGGAGTATGTCGAGCAGTTCTTCGACATCATCGACGACGACGGGCCGTGGCATTGGCGGGAATGGACCAGCTTCACACCACATGAGGTTCAGGCTCTCGCCGAGGTTCAGCGGCTACTCCGGGCTGCTTGCACAGCGACGCCGGACGCCCAATCCGAGGACCAGTTCATTGGCTCCGGCTGGCCGACCAGAGTCCAGCCGAGTGCTAGGCAGGCCCTCGAAATGATGCGGGCAAGAGGGCGCTTCCGTGAGGCCGTCGAGGAAGAGCGCCCGTCACTGCCTGCCTGAACATCACCCGTCGCCCGCCAGTGCGCGACGCGTCCTCAATTCGGCACGACCGGGCGTCTCCGCGCGTCGATGTGGGGTCACTGTCGGTAACACGCGGTCGGCGGCAGCAGCGTGCACCCGCCCATAAGCGCGGGCTCAAAAGACGGCCGGAAAGTTAGGAACGAGTGGTCTGCGATGCGGTTCGGCTGAAGCAGCGTTTACCGGGCGTTCGAGGGGCACGATGCGGCGTCGTCAAGGTGGAGAGCCAGAGCCGTCACTCATATCCCATGGCCGGGATGACCTTGCCGAGTGCTTCTTCGATGAACTCGCGGGCTTCGTCGTCGAATTGGTCGTTGCGGTTCGTCAGCTTGTGCGACTGAAACGTTGAAGGGGTGGCGAAGTCGTCGACGTCGAGCCGTTTGAACAGGGCGCGGCGCTGCCCGGGCCAGTCGGCTGCGAGATCTTCTGCTTTCACCTCGATGTATCGCCTGCCCGTCAGGTCGACCGTGTTCTTCCAGGTGAGCCATCGGTGGTAGACCGGCTTGAGGTAGGCGAGCGCGCCGTCGACGGTGGGCGGTGCCCATGGCTGGGCCAGGTGGGATGCGAGCACTGAGACCGGGTGACGCTTGATGTGCACGATGGTCGCTTCGGGGACCAGTTCCCAGAGGAACTCCATGCACAGCAGGTTGAACGGTGTCTTCTCGCACCAGGTCGGCTTGCCCGCGTCGGCGGCTGCTCCGCCGAACATGGTGTCGATCAGGCCCCGCAAGATTCCGAGCAGTTCGCCCCGGTCGCTGAAATACCTGGGTAGTACCCGCCGGCGGCTCAGCGGCTCGAACGGCCCGGCAGGCCGGTCGGCGTTCCCGAAGCCTTCCGCGGGCGCAGGTTCGTCGTATGTGTACGCGATCAACTGCGGCCAGAGCTGTTGCACCGCGTCCCGGTAGCGCCGCTCGCCGACCAGCTCGGGAACGGTTTTGCCGCGATCGTCGCGCCGGCCGGGCACTCGTACGGTGAGGAAGTCGCTCAGCCGGTGCAGGGCGTCCTCACCGACGGTGGGGTCGTATCGATCGGTGAGCGCGTCGGCCAGGTTTCGCAGGCCACCCGGGTCGATGAGAAACCGGGTCTCCATGGGAATCCGATGGATCAGCGGATGTTCGCCGATGATGTCGGCGATCCGTGACGTTCCCGAACGACCCGTACCCGCAACGAAGATCGGTGAGGGGAAAGGCATGGCGAGCAGTCAAACTCTCAGCCCGGCGCCTGTGCAAGCCATTTATCCCCTTCACCCGCTGCTACGGGCCGGACCCGCACCCGCCGCGCCGAGTGCGTGCCGGACGGCCGCCTCCAACAAGCGACCAACGAATTATCGAAGCTTCCCAACGCGCCGCATCCCTCACACACTGATGCACTGATCTCGGCACGACCGGGCGCCGGCGTGATCCGGTTGTCGTGACGCTGCGTAGCGCCCGGTCGGCGGCAGATCCGTGCACGCGATCAGGAGCTGGGGACGAAGTTACGCAGACCGATCATGGTGTCGGCCAGACCGACGCCGCTGGCGAGTCGGGGCTATCGTGCAGCGCATGCGCGTTCCCGGTTGGCTCGACGACACCCGGACGTCCTACGACACGGTGGCGGTCAGCTACGCCGACCTGCTGCGCGACGCCCTCGCCCACGAACCGTTCCAGCGGGGCATCCTCGCGCTCTTCGCCGAACTGGTCCGCGCCGAGGGGAACGGGCCGGTCGCCGACGTCGGCTGCGGCCCCGGCCGCATCACAGCCCACCTGCACAGCATCGGCCTGGACGCGTTCGGCATCGACCTGTCACCCGCGATGATCGACGTGGCCCGGCGGGACCATCCCGGCCTACGCTTTGAGGTCGGCTCCATGACGTGCCTCGAACTGGCCGACGATTGCCTGACCGGCCTGCTCGCCTGGTTCTCCCTGATCCACGTCCCCGACGACGAGGTACCGACGGTCCTTGCCGAGTTCCACCGGGTGCTGCGGCCCGGCGCGATCATGCTGCTCGGGTTCTACGCCGGCGACGGCAGTCGGCTCAAGACGGAGGGCTACGGCGGACACCCGATGAACGTCTACGTGCACCGCCGCCCACCGGATCGGGTCGCGGCCTGGCTGCACGCCGCTGGCTTCACCGTCGAGGCCGAGATGATGCACCGCCCAGCCCCGAACATCGAGGGCGGGTTCATCTTCGCCCACCGGTGAGATGGGCGGAGGCATCCGCAACCGCGGCCCGAGACGCGCCGGACGCCTACCCTCGCGAAGGGGCTTGTCCAGTCCGGGCCTCGGTGTCAGATGCTCAAGCCGGAGCGTTGTCCCGATATGTTCCAGTGCGCTTCCCAGCACGACCCCGCTGGCCGCAGCCGCTCCTCCGTCGCGTGCCGTAACGCCCGACCGGCGGAAGATAAGTGCGATGGGACTACTCGTAGCCGGTGGCAGCGGCGATGATCTCCGCGAACAGGGGCGACATGACGCCCGCAGGCGCCGAGCGGCGGGGGCCCCGTGAAAGTTCTTCCGGCATAGCGTCGGATCCGGGGCGGGTCGATCGTAGAACAGGTGAGAGGCGGCCGGACGAGGCCGCCGGGACAAGGGAGTCATGGGATGACCCGGTACTTGATCTCGTTCAATGACGGCGCGATGGACCACATCCCCGACGAGGAGTGGGCCGACGTGGGCAAGGCCTCGCACGCGGTGGTCCAGGAGGCCGTGAATGCTGGCGTGTGGGTGTTCGGCGCCGGACTCGAACGCCAGAGGGCGAGCGTCGTGGCCACGGACGGGACGGTCACCGACGGCCCCTACCCGGAGACCAAGGAGGTCATTGGCGGGTTCTCGGTCGTCGACGTGGCCTCACGCGAGGAGGCGCTGGCGTGGGCTGCCAAGATCGCCGTTGGTTGCCGCTGCGCGCAAGAGGTCCGGGAGCTCATGCCCGACCCCGAACAAGACGCGATGCTCCGCCAGGCTGACAGGCGAGGGTGACATCCCGACGACCCGGGGATCGGGCGTGGGGCGAAGCCCGGTCCCCGGGCCTGGTCGGTCCCAGCAACCAATGATCACCCCGTGTACCGATCAACCTGGTTCAGCGGGTCATGGGCCACGAGCAGGCGTCCACGACGCTCAATCGTTATACGCAAACCCCGGACGACTACGCGGCTCGCGTTCTCGCTGCTTTCGACGGCTCTGCTGCCTCTCTGCTGCCTTTCGCGGAAGAAGCCACGCCGGACAGCGTCCTGGACGAGGACGAGGAGGGCCTGTGACCTGCGGCGGAGCATTTCTGGCAGAAAGGGACGACCCCCGTCGGGGGGAGACGGGGGTCGTCGGAGGTTCGGCTCCGGGGGGGTCGAGCCGAACCCACTCAGCGGTCACGGGGGGTGCAACCGCCGAGGGCTTCCGGGGGACGAGACGTGAGCTCTCGTCGCGCACAAGCATGCCGCAATGGACCGGTATACGTCGAGTGGTCTGCGCTCCACCCACTGCCAATTCGTGTTCGGAGAGTGTGACCGTCGTCACTCTCGGCCGCGGCGGGAGCGTCCGGGCCGGCCCGGAGACCCCGCGCACCAGCCGACCGGGCACCATCGGGCTAGACTTTCGCGCCGTGGGCCGAAGTGCCGCTTTCTTCGATCTGGACAAGACCGTCATCGCCAAGTCGAGCGCCCTGGCGTTCGGTCGGCCGTTCTACCGGGACGGTCTGATCACCCGGCGAGACGTGGTCAAGTCGGCGTACGCGCAGCTGATGTTCCGGCTGGGCGGCACCGACGAGCAGACCATGGCCCGGACCCGGGACTACCTGGCCACGCTCTGCAAGGGCTGGCAGGTGGAACAGGTCCGCCAGATCGTCGCGGAGACGCTCCACGAGCTGATCAACCCGTACGTGTACGCCGAGGCGGCCGCCCTCATCGAGGAGCACCAGGCCGCCGGGCGGGACGTGGTGCTCGTCTCCGCCTCCGGCGAGGAGATGGTCCGCCCGATCGGCGCGCTGCTCGGGGTGACCGACGTGATCGCCACCCGGATGGCGGTCGAGGACGGCCGGTACAGCGGCAAGGTCGAGTTCTACGCGGCGGGCCCGAGCAAGGTCGACGCGGTCGGCGAGCTGGCCACCGCGCGCGGCTACGACCTGGCCGACTCGTACGCCTACTCCGACTCGTACAGCGATCGGCCGCTCCTGGAGTGCGTCGGGCATCCCACCGTCGTCAACCCCGACCGGGCACTGCGCAGGCTGGCGGTGGAGAATTCCTGGCCGGTGCTGGAGTTCCGGCACCCCGTCCCGCTGGGCCGGCGGCTGCGCGAGCGGCCCGCCGTGCCGGTTGCCGCGGCGGCCCTCGGCGTCGGCGTCGGGGTGGCCATCGGCATCGCCTGGTACGGCCGGCACCGCCGCGCCAAGATCGCCCCGGTCGCCTGACCACCCCGCTCTCAAGACGCCGCCCCGACCGCACGGCATCGCCCCGCCCTCAAGACGCCGCCCGCCCGGCCGTTCGGCCTGGCCGGGGATCGGCGCCGTTTCCCGCATGTCGCTGCCTCCCGGTCGCCCGGGGCATCCACCTGCGGCAAGTCGCGGAAACAGCGGCAGCGAGCGGCCGGCGGATCAGGACGCGGCGAGGACCTCGTCGCCGATGAGTTCGATCTGGTCCGCGCCGATTTCGACCGCCGTCATGTAGTGGCGGAGCCAGGAGCGGAGGCCGTCCGGGGTGCCGGTGGCGAAGGCGCCGGCCGCGCCGACGTACTCCGGTTCCCGCTCCTGGTGGCCGACGTCCACGGCGACCAGCCCGCGCGGGTCGAAGCCGGTGGAGAGCAGCACCAGCCGGGCGGCGGCCCGGGCCACCACCCCGGACGGCCCGGCGAAGGGGCGCAGGTTCAGCAGTTCGCCGTGCACCACGGCGGCCAGCACCAGCGGGGAGACCTTCGTGCCGCCGGCGACCAGGTCGGCCAGCCCGTCGAGGCGCGCCGCGACCACCGGGTCTGCCACCGGGCGGCCCAGCTCGGGCTCCGCCACGACGTCACGGGCGGCGAGGACGTGCAGTTTGGCGAGGACCTGGCGCGGCGCCTTCGGCCAGAGTTCGCTGAGTCCCGGGAGCGCCCCGGCGACCCGCAGCGCGCCCTGGAGCACGGCGTCGGTGACGGTGCCGGCCCGGACCGCCTCGCGCTCGTGCGTACGACCCTCGAGTGCGGCGCTGGCCACCGCGGACCGGAGGCTGACCTCGGCCGCGACCTGGCCGCCGTGCCGGCGCAGCGCGCGGTGGCGGTGTGCCTGGTCGACCCGGTCGCGGGCGCGCTCGACGGCGGGCGCGATGTCGGCGAGCCCGAGCAGCGGGGCGAGCGGATCGGTGGTCACCCCGCCACGTTAGCGAGCCCGCCCATCCCGCCGGGCGCCACCCGGACGGAAGGCGACCGGGGCCACCCGGCGCGCAACGGGGGCCGCTGGGCGCGTCGGCGGTCACCAGGCTGTCGCGGGCGCGCCGCGGCACGACTAACCTCAGCCGGGTAGGAGACGCAGGTCACGCGACGAAGGAGTCACCGCATGAGCGAGGCATTGGCCAACTTGTTGAACGAGACGCGCCAGTTCCCGCCGCCGGCCGAGCTCGCCGCGAACGCCAACGTCACCGCCGAGGTGTACACCGAGGCGGCCGAGGACCGGCTCGGCTTCTGGGCGCGCCAGGCCGGGCGGCTGGCCTGGTCGAAGCAGTGGGACCAGGTGCTCGACTGGTCGAACCCGCCGTTCGCGAAGTGGTTCGTCGGCGGGCAGCTCAACGTGGCGTACAACTGCCTGGACCGGCACGTGGAGGCGGGCCGGGGCGACAAGGTGGCGATCCACTGGGAGGGCGAGCCGGGTGACACCCGCACCCTCACGTACGCCGACCTGCACAGGCTGACCTGCCAGGCGGCGAACGCGCTGACCGACCTCGGCGTCACCGCCGGCGACCGGGTGGCGATCTACCTGCCGATGGTCCCGGAGGCGGCGGTCGCGATGCTGGCCTGCGCCCGGATCGGCGCGACGCACAGCGTGGTCTTCGGTGGCTTCTCCGCGGACGCGCTGACCAACCGGATCCAGGACGCCACCGCCAAGGTGGTGATCACCGCCGACGGCGGCTACCGGCGGGGTAAGCCGTCGGCGCTGAAGCCGACAGTGGACGAGGCGGTGGCGAACTGCCCGTCGGTGGAGCACGTGCTGGTGGTCCGGCGCACCGGTGAGGAGGTCGCCTGGTCGGCGAAGGACCACTGGTGGCACGAGACGGTGGAGACCGCCGCGCCGGAGCACACCGCGCAGCCGTTCGACGCCGAGCACCCGCTCTTCATCCTCTACACCAGCGGCACCACGGCCCGCCCGAAGGGCATCCTGCACACCACCGGCGGCTACCTCACCCAGACGTCGTACACCACGCACGCGGTCTTCGACCTGAAGCCGGAGACGGACGTCTACTGGTGCACCGCCGACATCGGCTGGGTGACCGGGCACTCCTACATCGTGTACGGCCCGCTCTCCAACGGCGCCACCCAGGTCATGTACGAGGGCACCCCGGACACCCCGCACAAGGGCCGGTTCTGGGAGATCGTCGACAAGTACCAGGTGACGATCCTCTACACCGCGCCGACGCTGATCCGCACCATGATGAAGTGGGGCGAGGACATTCCCGCCGGCTACGACCTCTCGTCGCTGCGGCTGCTCGGCAGCGTCGGCGAGCCGATCAACCCGGAGGCGTGGATCTGGTACCGCCAGCACGTCGGCCGGGGTGAGCTGCCGATTGTGGACACCTGGTGGCAGACCGAGACCGGCGCGATCATGATCTCTCCGCTGCCCGGCGTCACCGCGGCCAAGCCGGGCTCGGCGATGACCGCGCTGCCCGGCATCGTCGCCGACGTGGTGGATGACCAGGGCCAGTCGGTGCCGAACGGCGGCGGTGGGTACCTGGTGCTGCGCGAGCCGTGGCCGTCGATGCTGCGCACCATCTGGGGCGACGACAACCGGTTCATCGAGACCTACTGGAGCCGGTTCGAGGGCATGTACTTCGCCGGCGACGGGGCCAAGAAGGACGACGACGGGCACATCTGGCTGCTCGGCCGGGTCGACGACGTGATGCTGGTGTCCGGGCACAACATCTCCACCACCGAGGTGGAGTCGGCCCTGGTCAGCCACCCGTCGGTGGCGGAGGCGGCGGTGGTCGGCGCGACCGACCCGACCACCGGGCAGGCGATCGTCGCGTTCGCCATCCCGCGCGGCAGCACGGAGGTCTCCGGCGAGGCGGGCGAGCAGCTGATCGCCGACCTGCGCAACCACGTGGCGAAGACGCTCGGCCCGATCGCCAAGCCCCGGCAGATCATGCTGGTGCCGGAGCTGCCGAAGACCCGCTCCGGCAAGATCATGCGCCGGCTGCTGCGGGACGTGGCGGAGCACCGGTCGCTGGGCGACGTCACCACGCTCCAGGACTCCTCCGTGATGGAGCTGATCTCCTCGGGCATGCAGGGCGGCAAGGCCGAGGACTGACCCGGTACGGACGACGATGGGCGGGCCCGACGGGGCCCGCCCATCGCCTTGTCATGCCGTCACTTCTTCGGCTGCACCGTGCCGACCTCCAACCGCTGGTTCGCGGTGGAGGCCATCGGCTGCTTCACCTCGACGATGATGTTGTACTCACCCGCCATCGGCACGTTCGTGAGGGCCTGGTAGACGCCCGGCTGCCCGGGCGCCTCGGCCATCACGATCGGACCCGACTTGTGCGCCATCGGCATGGCGACCATGTCGGTGTACGCCACGACCTGCCCCTTGTTGATCGGGTCGTAGCTGGTCGGGGAGCTGACCTTCGCCGAGATCCGCACCTGGAGGTCGCCCAGGTGTTCGCTGTCGATGGAGATCGCCGCCTGCGGCTGCTTCTGCTGGTCGCCCTGGCCGTGCCGCTCGGCCGGGGCCGTCTCCGCGGCCGCTGGGGCGACGCCCCGAGGCCGGGTGACCAGGAAGCCGACCACCCCGACCAGCAGGGCGGCGGTCATCCCGACGCAGATGCCCAGGAGCAGGCCCTGCCGGAACCGGTTCGGTCCCCGCCGGCGCGGCCGGCGCCCCGGCCGGGCCGGTTTCCCGGCCCGGACCGGCTTGCCGACGAACGCCGGACGGCCGAGCATCTCGTCGGAGAGCCGCAGCTTCTCCTTCAGCGCGGTCACCGTCGGCACCGCCCTTGCGTCCACATGTCGTCCTGCATGCTGGTGACTCCTCCTCGCCTACGCCGCCGGGCCGCTGCCGGCGACCGGCCGATCCGGGAGCGCGATCAGGCCCGTCCGACCCGCCCCGTGCACCCGGAAGATGCCCCACTGGCCGCCGGTGAGGTGCCGGGCCAGGGTGCCGGAGCGGTACAGGTAGTCACCCGCCGCTCCGCGTCGCCCACCGGCGCCGCCGTTGGCCGCCGGGTCCAGCACGATCTGGTACGAAACACCCGGGTTGAACTGCCCCTGCGCCGCCGCGAGCTGGGACTGCGAGTCGTTTGGCCCGCGCCGCCACAGGTGGCCGTGCAGTGCGAAACTCGTCGAACGGGGATCACCGACCGCCTGGCCGACGTGGAACACCGTCTTGTCCCCGCCGTAGGCCTGGAACGTCGGGGTCGACGGATCCCCGTGGACGTACGAACTGAAGATGTTGGTGATGTTCTGGTCGTTGGCGTACCGGTGGGCCCAGGGCTCGTTGCTGTAGTTGATGCCGAACTCGCCCTGGTCCTCGGCGTCGTCCGCCTCGTTGCTGGCGGTCAGGGACAGGTCGAAGTTGTCCGGCACCGGCTGGTCGTCGGCGACGTTGCCGTTGGTGTCCTGGCGGAACAGCGCCAGGTCACTGTTCATCAGCACGATGTTCTCCCGGTAGTCCGCGACGTTCGGATTGGAGATCACCGCGCTGACTCCGCTGGCCAGCGGGGCACCCGTGCTCGGGTTGAGGTAGGTGCTGCCCGCCGGCTCGATGATCAGCGCCCCGTACAGGCCGTGCGAGGCGTGGTGCATCGGGTCGGCCATGTCGCGCAGCATCGCCATGCCGGCGGCGGGCACGTACCACCGGTAGGTGACCTGCTCGCCCGGCCCCGCCGTGCGGTCGTAGCCATGGATCGCGCCGACGTTCACCCCGGCGGAGAAGCTCCAGTGGTCGGTCAGCTGGGGCCGCATCGACACCCGGTTGCTCACCGGCAGCGGCAGGAACCCCGGAACATTGACCTCGTCCTTCGGCGGCTGGTCGAGGCAACCCGGGTAGCTGAGCGATCCGGTCCGGTAACCCAACTGCCCCGGCTCCACGCCCTCGAAGCAGCTCGGCACCATCTTGGCCGGGTCGAGCTTGTTCTTCAGCGTGACCTCGACGCAGTCACCCACGTTGGCCCTGATCACCAGAGGCTCGTTCTTGACGGTGTTGTTCGCCCAGTCGGACTCCAGGGCGTACTGCAGGCCGTGGGGATCGTGGTCACCGGCCTTGTTGTAGGTGATGTCCCGGTTGATCGCCACGACGCTGAACGCCTTCACCGGCGCCCCGTCGACGCACGGTGTTCCGGGCGGCGGGGTCCCGGTCGTCGGCTTCTCGTCGATGCAGTTCGCTGCGTTGGCGGTGTTGTCCGGCAACGGGTACAGCAGCGACTTCGGCGCCGGTGGCGGATCATCCGGCCCCGATCCGACGGACGGGCCCCAGTACTGGCACCGCATGACCCGTAGATAGCCCCAGGCGCCGAGGAACATGTCGTCCGAGCCGCCCAGGAAGTAGAGCTCGTCCCGGTCCACCGGCCCGCCGCCCTTACGGCCTTCCGTCTGCGGTTTCACCTGCATCTCGAAGTATTCGAGAATGCCGATGTGCTGGGCGGAGACGATGTTGGAGTTGGGATCCTTGGGCTCGTGCCTCCACCTGCCGTCCAGGTTGATGCCGTGCGACTCCTCCTGGGACAACTGGAATATCCGCCATTTGATCCGATCGCCCTTGAACGCCATGGGCATCGGGGTGTACGGATTCCCGGAGAACTCGTCGGGGGCCGCGAACACCTGCGACGGATCCTTGTCCCGGCGCGCCTCGAACGGCTCCAGCCGGTAGTTGATGCCCATCACGCCCTGGTCGTCGTTGCTGGACGGGAACTTGGCCGGCTGGATCGGCACGCCGTGGGCGGTGACGAACTGGTCGTCGTTGGCGGTGTTCGGATCCGGATCCTTGAACATCGGTACGTGATCCTCGATGAAGAGGGACACGTTGCGGTAGTCGTACCCGTCGGTGACCTTGCCGTTGTAGTCGGTCGTGGCGGCGCACTGCACCGAGACGAAGGTGCCGATCGTGACCACCGCGTTGCTGACCGGATCCCGGAAGGTGCAGCCGGCGTCGTGGATGGTCCCGCCGCCGAAGAGCCCGGCGTCCTGGTGGACGTTGGCGTAGAAGTGGTCGTGGAAGGAGTTCGTGGAGGTGTTCTCGTGCACGAAGTCGCGGTAGGTGATGGTCTGCCCGTTGCCGTCGGCCGCGCCGTCCGCGCCCTGGTCGTAGTTCCAACCGTTGGCGGCCCCGTCCGAGGAGAGCACGTCGAACTGGACCATGTGCTGGTGCAGGCCGACCTCGTTGGTGGTCTGGAGCCGGTCGAAGGCGGTGCCGCCGTAGGTCATGGGCAGCCGGTTGGTCAGGTTGTAGACCACGCAGTCACCCACATTGAGCAAGGGTGAGAAGGGTTCCGGTTTTTTGCCGGCCAGTACCGCGTCCCGCTCCGAGTCGAGCACGTAGACGCGGGACTGCGGATTTCGCCAGTTCACCTTCGGGTTGTAGACCTGGTTGAGCTGAATGGCCGAGATGTTGAAGGTCTTCACCGGCCGCCCGGTCGGACAGGGGTTCTGGAAGAAGCCGCCCGGCACCTGGGCGCCGGTGTCGGCCGCAGCCTTCTCCTTGCTGGTCGGCGGGAAGACACCGCCCGTGCTGCGATCCGACACCCCCAGCGGAGGCTTCGGCGCCTTGTACCCGAAGACACCGGGCACGAAGTGCGGGAAGCCGGTGCGGGTGGCGTCCGGCGATGGCGGCGGGTTGATCGAGCCGCCCGGCTCGTAGTCGAAGTCGGCCAGCGGCTCCAACCGCGGGATGGGCGTGCCGTCCGGGTTCTTCCGGGTACCGTCCTCGAACTTGTCGAGGGTGCGGTTCAAACCCCACATGCCGGTGGCGAAGTGCGGGTAGAGATGGCAGTGGAAGATGATGTCGCCGAAGGTGGCCTGCTTCGTCTTGTGCGAGGAGCCGGCACCGCCCTGGACTACCAGGTCGTAGCTGGTGCCGGGGGAGACGGACTGCACGTCGAGGATGTTGGTCTTGCCGGTGATGTGGTTGGGGCTGCTGATCGCGTCCAGCCCGCCCTCGTTCTCCGGGTCGTACGCCCACCGGTTGACGTGCCAGTGAAAGGTGTGCGTCTCGAATTCGGCCGGGTGCAACAGCCGGACCTGGGTCGGCTCACCCCGGTAGTTCGGGAAGACCAGGTCGCCGCCGCCCGGGTCGCCGTAGATCCACGACGACAGCGAGGTCTCCTCACCGACGCACTCGTTCGCCTGGTAGCCCTGGCCGGCCACGGTGGCCGCCGGGCAGCCGATCTCCTCCCGGTTGAAGGTCGGCTCGGCCCGGTAGTTGAAGGCGAACCACTCGAGCTTGACCGGCACCTCCTCGTGGTACTGGACGATGGCGTCCGCGTCACCGCCGCCCAGGCCGGGCAGGGTGTCCTTGGTCAGGACCGCGGTCTGCGCCGCGCTCGGCTGGACGCACTCGGAGCCGGTCTTGTCCGCCGACCCGCCCCGGCAGAACCGGGTCAGGATGCCCGGTTCCGCCTCCACCTCGTCGTGCATGAAGAGCACGTGCTCGCGGAAGTCCTTGTTGTTCGGCCGCTTGATGATTGCCCGGGTGCCCGACGCGAGCGGCCCACCGGTACGCGAGTGGACCCAGGTCGCGTCACTCGCCTCGACCACGATGGCGCCGAACGCCCCGAACCCGTGCGAGCCGATGAACTTCACCTTGCCGGTGGAGTCCTTCGGCTGGGTCTGCCGGGAGCTGAAGTCGGCGCCGTCCTTGAACTGGTACTCGCCCTCGGCCTGGGCGTGCAGCAGGTAGGTGATGCTGCCACCCGGCGCCGCGGTCGAGTCCGGGTTGTTGCCCACCACGGTGCCGTCGGCGGTCTTGACGTCGTAGTCCAGACCGTCAAAGTGCATGGAGGCGTTCGGCGCCGTGGTCGGATCGAAGTCGATCTTCGGGGCGGAGAGCGCCGGCGCGAACTCCCGGGCACCGAGAGTGGTCGACCCGGCCGCCTTCTTGACCTCACCCGGCAGGGTGTAGATCGCCGAGTCCCGGACCGTGCGGTCCAGGGTCGGTGCGGCCTCGTTCAGCCGGTTGGTGAAGTTGACCGTGACACAGTCACCCTTGTTGACCCGGAGGGTGAGCGGCTCGATCAGGTCGTCGATGTTCGCCTTGTACGGGTCGGCGGCACTGGCGAAGTTCTGCCGGACCGTGGCGATGTTCGAGTCGAGGATGTACATCCTGCCCTCGGGGACGACGTCCCCGAACCGGTTGAGGAAGATCGGCAGGTTGATCAGCGAGACGTCGAAGGTCTTCGTCGGCGCTCCGCTGACGCAGGGATTCCCCGGTGTGCCGGCGGGCGGTGGCAGCGACGCCGCGGTGGCCTGGCTGACCATCCACATGGCGCCGCCGGCGAGGGCGATCCAGAGACCCGCACCCGCGGCCAGGGCGAGCCGGACCGGCCAGGTCGAGCGTCGGCGCGCGCCCACCAGGACGAAGGCGGCGAACGCCAGGATCAGTAGTAGGGGTGTGACATCGGCAGGTGTTGCGACCACATGGCCTCCCCGATATTGGGCCACGGGGAGCCGCGCCCTCGACACCGGGCCGAGGACGGCGGGAACTATCGCGCGGCAGAACCCCCGTGGCCCGCTGCGATGGTCGATCAATCCTCACCGATGCATCTTTCATTTGTCAACGTCGCTATAACTTTCGGTCTCCATCGGGTCACTTTGCGCTCCGCCGTCGGATAGTCGGCGTCCGGTCGAGCCGTCGCGGCCGACCGCGCGTAACAGCACCTGCGCGTGACGGCGCTCGGCTGTCACACGTCGGTCGGTCGGTGGAGCAGGTACGGGCTGAACGGCCAGAGGCGTTGGCTGCCCCTGTCGGACGGCTCCGCTCTCATTTAGGTTGACCCGCACCGGCTCGGTTTCGACGTACGTCTCTGCGACGTGCACCGATCGGTTCTCTCCCTCCCCATGCCCGAGAAACGGAGCGGCATGAACACATCACCGCAATCTGGGTCGCGCCGGCGCCTACTCGTCGCGCTACCCGCCATCGCCCTCGCCGCCGCGTCACTGAATCTGAAGACCGCGAAGGACAACTCGTACGCCACGGTGCACGTCACCTCGGCCACGAACTGATCCCGCGCGACGACCGATGAGGGGCCCGTCGGAGCTTCGGCTTCCGGCGGGCCCCTCGCCCGTTCCGCCCATCCGGATGGCCGGGCGACGGAACCGGACGGCGAGATATTGACAGCGACCGAACTCCGCTGTGACGATCTGAATGCTGTTCGTGACGGTGGCATTTGTGCAGGCGACGGGGCGTTCGCCGACCCGATCCGGCACCGGCGCCGCGGCACCTGCCGCTACCCGGCGGCCACGGGGGACGGGGGACGAGGGTGTTTGCTGGGCTGCTCTCCGACGATGCCGGACGACTGTACGAGCTCCTGGTGGCGGAGACCAGCCCGCCGAGCGGCCCACCCGAGGCGTGCGAGACACCGGCCCTGGCGGAGCTGCTGCGGCACGCGCTGGTGTTCCGGACCCCGACGGGGCGCCTGCGCGCCGTGCCACCGGCCGCCGCCCTCCGCCGCCTGCTGCTCGCCCGGCAGCGGGAGCTGGCCGAGGCGAACCGGGAGCTGGCCGACCGGTACGCCGAGCTGGACCGGCTGGAACGTGACCTGCCCCGGCCGGGGTGGACGCCGGGCATCGGCGAGGTGGAACTGGTGCGCGGCGGCGACGAGATCGTCGGCCGCCTGCACGAGCTGGTGAGTGGGACCCGGCACGACTGCCGGCACGTCCGCGGGCAGCAGCTCGCCGACGGCCCGCCCGGCTGGCCCGCCCAGGTGCGGGGCGGCGCCGCGCGGGTCCGGGTGATCTGCACGCCCGAGACCCTGGCGCGGACGGCGGTCCCGGACCGCCCGGGGACCTGCCGGTTGCTGCCGGTCAGCGCGATCCGGGAGGCCGGCACCGACAACAACGCGGAGACAGCGGCGGAGGCCAGTTGGCAGCCGCTCTCCAACAACGCCGGAGTGCCCTTCTCGCCGAACTTCCCGGCGTACGTCTCCGGTCACGCCACCTTCGGCGGGGCCTGGGCCGGCATCATGCGGCGCTACTTCGGCACGGACAACGTCACCTACACCGCGACCACGGAGGATCCGCACGCGGTCGGCGTCACCCGCACCTTCAGCACCTTCACCGCCGCGGCGGTGGAGAACGCCCGCAGCCGGGTCTACCTCGGCGTGCACTACCAGTGGGACGGGGACAACGGCGTGGCGGCCGGTGACTCGGTCGCCGGACACGTCTACGCCAGCTATCTGCGCTGACCGGGACACACGGCGGGGCCCGGCTGGAGCAGACTGCTCCGGGCGGGCCCCCCGTCTCTTCTTACGCCGCCCGACGTCGAGTCAACTTTTGGTGTGACACTTTTCGACCCCCCAGCGCTCCCCTACGGGGCCTCCATAATTCCGATCACGCTACGTGATCGTGGTCAAAACGTAATGTGCACCGTCGCCAAATCCGTACGCCTTTTGGTCCGGATTTGCCCGCAAAAGATGTGCACCCCCTTTGAATAATTGCCCCGTGACAAGGATGCAGACCCGTGTCATTGTGAGTGACGCATGACATGACAGTGACGGCCTTGGCTGCCTCTGTCATGTAACAGATCCACAAAGGAGGAGGACCTTTGAGGAGACTAGTCACAGCGGGCCTGGCTTCGGCTGCGGCCGCGCTGCTGGCAGCCGGTGTCGTCACGGCACCGGCGTCCGCCGTCCCGGCGGCGGAAGGCACCCCCGGCGTCGACCAGGCCAAGCAGCGCCCGGACAACCTCCCCAATCCCATCGCGGATCAGCAGCGGGAGGTTCGGAAGCAGGCCATCGCCGACCTGCTCCAGGGCAAGGCCAAGCTTCAGACGCGCAACGGCTCGAAGGTCATCCAGGTCAAGGACGACCTGTTCGTCGAGTACCAGCAGGCCCCGAAGGTGGACCCCATCTTCACCATGCTGGTCAACTTCGGCGACCAGGTCCACCCGACGACCGGCGGGACACCCGGCCCGGTGGTCAACCAGATCCCCGAGCCGGACCGCAACTGGGACGGCAATGCCACCGACGACAACAGCACCATGTGGCGCCCGGACTTCCACCGGGAGCACTACATGGACCTGTTCTACGGCGAGGGCGAGTCGTTCCGGGACTTCTATCTGAAGCAGTCGGGCGGACGGTACACCGTTGGCGGCGACGTCAGCGACTGGGTCACCGTGCCGTACAACGAGGCCCGGTACGGCAGCAACAAGATCTCCGACGCCGCCGGTACCTGGCCCTTCATCAAGGACAGCGCCACGTCCTGGTACGAGGCCCAGGTCAAGGCCGGCAAGACGCCGGCGCAGATCAAGGACTACCTCAAGCAGTTCGACATCTGGGACCGGTACGACTTCGACGAGGACGGCAACTTCAACGAGCCCGACGGCTACATCGACCACTTCCAGGCGGTGCACGCCGGTGAGGGCGAGGAGGCCGGCGGCGGTGCCCAGGGCGAGGACGCCATCTGGTCGCACCGCTGGTACGCCTACTTCACCGACAAGGGCAGGACCGGCCCGGCCAGCAACCTCAAGGGTGGTGTGCAGATCGGCGACACCGGCCTCTGGATCGGTGACTACACCACCGAGCCGGAGAACGGTGGGCTGGGCGTCTTCGCCCACGAGTACGGTCACGACCTCGGTCTGCCGGACCTGTACGACACCGCGGGTGGCGACAACGGCGTCGGCTTCTGGAGCCTGATGTCCTCGGGTTCGTGGCTGGGCCACGGCACCGACGACATCGGTTCGACCCCTGGCTACATGGACCCGTGGTCGAAGCTCTTCCTGGGCTGGCTGAACCACACGGTCGTCGACGAGAACAGCGGCGCCACCCAGGTGACGCTCGGCCCGGCCGGCGACAGCGACGGGCCGAAGGCCCAGGCGGTCGTGGTCAACCTGCCCACTCAGACGCAGACGACGAACTACAACACCCCGTTCGCCGGCTCGTACGAGTGGTGGGGCGGCAGCGCGGACGACCTGGAGAGCAGGCTGACCCGCACCCTGGACCTGACCGGCGCGACGACCGCGTCGATCACCTCCAAGCTGCAGTACGACATCGAAGAGGACTACGACTACCTCTTCGCCGAGGTGTCCACCGACGGTGGCGCCAGCTGGAAGGAGCTCACCAACTCCTTGCACGACACCCTCGAGGACGGCAGCATCCAGGCCGGCATCGACGGCTCCAGCAACGGTGCCTGGGTCGACTCGACCTACGACCTGTCCGCGTACGCCGGGCAGACCGTCAAGTTCCGTTACCGCTACGCCACCGACGGCGGCGTGCACTACGCCGGCGCGTTCCTGGACAACATCTCGCTGACCAAGGACGGCGCCGTCGCGTGGACCGACGACGCGGAGACCCTCGCCTCGGAGTGGACCGTGAAGGGTTGGAACCGGATCACCGGCTCGGTGACCGGCATCTACCCCCGCTTCTACATCGCCGAGAACCGGACCTTCTTCGGGTACGACGACACCCTGCGGACCGGTCCGTACAACTACGGGTTCCTCAACACCCGCCCGAACTGGGTGGAGCACCTCTCGAACCAGCCCGGCATGCTGGTCTGGTACGTCAACTACGCGTACGGCGACAACAACACGTCGGCGCACCCGGGCTACGGCCTCAACCTCCCGGTTGACGTCCGTCCGGACAAGATCAACGTCGGCGGCCAGGGCACCATCACCAACCGGCGCAACGGCTACGACGCGGCGTTCAGTCTGTACGCCAAGCAGGCCCAGACCTTCCACCTGAACGGCGTGGCGGTCACGGTCCCGGCGCTCGACCCGCAGCCGATCTTCAGTGACAAGGGCATCGGCAAGTACTGGAACTCGGGCAACCCGTGGAACTCGGTGAAGGTGGCCGGCAGCGGCACCACCATCGAGATCCTGAAGCAGGGCACCACCCCGACCAGCGACATGGTCGTCAAGGTCACCAACTGATCGGGTAGCAAGTCCGGAGGGGCCGGTGGCGGCGACGCCACCGGCCCCTTCCGCGTATCCACCGGCGTAAGGGTGTGACGGGCCGACGCATTCCCAACAAAAAGTTGCTACAAATCGACGAACTTGTCTTCCCACCCGTCACGGGAATGTTTATCTTCACCATTGGTCCCACTCGTGGGACCAATTCGCCGGCCCGTACCCCCGTTGGGCCGGTTCCCTCACACCGGAGGTACCACGTGCGCAAAGTCGCAGTGGGTCTGCTCGGGCTATCGCTGACGGCGACGGGACTGGTGGTTGGCACGACCGCCAGCGCGTCGCCCACGCCCAAGTTGCCGGCGGCCGCTCCGTCGGTCGGCGAGCCCGCCCAGGTCGACCACGATCTGCCCAACCCGCTCGAGGAGAAGCGGCGGGCGCTGCGCCAGGAGGGTCTCAGCGAGGTCCTCTCCGGCAAGGCCAAGGCACAGAAGATCAACGGCAGCACGGTAGTCAAGGTCGGCCGGAGCGCGGCCGGCGCGGCCGGCGCGGTCGGCGCCGACGCGCGCGCCGCTCGCGCCGGCAACGGCCAGAAGGACCAGTACGTCGAGCTGCAGCGCGAGAAGTCGGACCGGATCTTCGTGATCCTGGCCGAGTTCGGCACCGAGCGGCACCCGTCCTACCCGGACAAGGACATCGACCCGGACACCCCCGGGCCGACCCGGTTCGACGGTCCGCTGCACAACCAGATCCCGGCCCCCAACCGGGCCGTGGACAACTCCACCGTCTGGCAGTCGAACTACGGCGCGGAGCACTTCCGCCAGTTGTACTTCGGCAACAAGCCGGGCGACGAGTCGCTGAAGCAGTACTACGAGGCCCAGTCCTCCGGCCGGTACACGGTCGACGGCGAGGTCACCGACTGGGTCAGGGTCAGGTACAACGAGGCCCGCTACGGCCGGTCGAACGACCCGGTTCCGGACCCGGACCCGAACGACCCGCCGAACCCGGACGACGACCCGGCGGTCTGCCAGGACACCACCTGCCCGAACACCTGGGCGCTGGTGCGGGACGCCGCCAACCAGTGGGTCGCCGACCAGGAGGCCAAGGGCCGCACCGACGCCGAGATCGCGGCCGACGTGAAGTCCTTCGACCAGTGGGACCGGTACGACGTCGACGGCGACGGCAACTTCAACGAGCCGGACGGCTACATCGACCACTTCCAGATCGTCCACTCGGGCGGCGACCAGGCCGACGGTGACCCGCTGCAGGGTGAGGACGCCATCTGGAGCCACCGCTGGTACGCGTACGGCACGGACATCGGCGAGACCGGTCCGGCCAACGCGCCCCTCGGCGGCACTGAGATCGGCGACACCGGCATCTGGATCGGCGACTACACGGTGCAGCCGGAGAACGGCGGGCGGAGCGTCTTCTACCACGAGTACGGCCACGACCTGGGCCTGCCGGACGACTACAACACCGGCGCCGCCGGCGACAACAGCCAGGAGCACTGGACCCTGATGGCCCAGAGCCGGGTCAGCGCCAAGAACGACGCCGGCATCGGCGAGCGTGGCGCGGACCTGGGCGCCTGGAACAAGCTGCAGCTCGGCTGGCTGGACTACGAGACCGTGGTCCCGGCCAAGCAGGACCCGCAGACGATCGACCTGGGCCCGGAGGAGTACAACTCCAAGAAGCCCCAGGCCGCGGTGGTGGTGCTCCCGGAGCGGACCTACACCTTCAACAACGGCAAGCCGGCCGAGGGCACCAGGCAGTACTTCTCCGGCAACGACGACAACCTCAACACCACGATGACCCGGACGTTCGACCTCACCGGGAAGTCCAGCGCGTCGCTGTCGATGAAGGCCCGCTACAACATCGAGAACAACTACGACTACATGTACTTCGAGGCCTCGCTGGACGGCGGCAAGAGCTGGACGGCCCTGCCGTTCGAGATCAACGGCACGCCGACCACCAGCAACGGCCGCAACGCCCTCACCGGTGACAGCGACACCAACGGTGACGACGAGCCGGACTGGGTCGACCTCACCGTCCCGATGGACGTGGCCGCGGGCAAGGTCGTGCAGTTCCGCTACCACTACATCACCGACGGCGGCGTGTCGGCCGGCGGGTTCTACGGTGACGCGATCACCGTGACCGCCGACGGGCAGACCGTCCTCTCCGACGGCGCCGAGGCCGGCGCGGGCGACTGGGCCCTCAACGGCTTCAGCATCGTCGAGGAGACCTACACCCGCGACTTCGCCAACTACTACATCGCGGGCAACCGGTCGTACGTCTCGTACGACCAGTACCTGAAGACCGGTCCGTACTACTTCGGCTACGCCAACACCCGGCCGGACTACGTCGACCACTACGCGTACCAGACGGGTCTGCTGATCACGTACTGGAACCTCCGGTACGCGGACAACAACACCATGCCGTACGACAAGAAGCTCAACCCCGGCGGTCACCCGGGTGAGGGTCGGAACCTGAACATCGACTCCCGCCCGAAGCCGCTGTACAACCTGACCGGCAACCCCTGGCGGGCCCGCGTGCAGATCTACGACGCGCCGTTCAGCCTCAAGAAGGCCGACTCGTTCACCCTCCACGTGAACAGCGAGCCGCAGCACATCCGCGGCCAGGCCGCTGCCCCGCTGTTCGACGACAGCAAGCAGTACTGGTACCCGGAGCTGCCGAACCACGGCGTGAAGGTCCCGGTCAACGGGGTCAAGATCCAGGTTCTCAAGCAGAACGGCACCTCGATGCGGATCCGCATCTCCTGATCGAGGTTCCACCAGCACCACACGATGCCCGGGCGGGTCACCGCCCGGGCATCGCCCGTTCCGATGCGGATCGTCACCGCCTGACGCCACCGCCGGCCCGTAACGGGTGCCCGGCCGCTGACCGACGGGTCGGGCCGGCCCCGCGATGCCGGGACCCTAGGCTGTGGCACATGACCGAGCAGCGTGGCGGACCCGTCGACGAGTCCTGCGTCCTGCCCGAGGGGCCGTGGACGCACCGGTTCGTCGGCGCCAACGGCAGCCGCTTCCACGTCGTCGAGGCCGGCACCGGCCCGATGGTGCTCTTCCTGCACGGCTTCCCCGAGTACTGGCTGGCCTGGCGGGACCTGCTGCCCGCCGTGGCCGACGCGGGGTTCCGGGCGGTCGCGGTCGACCTGCGCGGTTACGGTGCGAGCGACAAGCCACCCCGGGGGTACGACGGGTACACCCTCGCCGCCGACGTGGCCGGGCTGATCCGGGCGCTGGGCGAGCGGTCGGCGACCCTGGTCGGTGCCGGGGCCGGCGGCCTGATCGGCTGGACGGCCGCCTCGTTCCACCCCACCCTGATCCGACGGCTGGTGGTGCTCGCCGCCCCGCACCCGCTCCGGCTGCGCGCCGCGATCTTCGCCGACCCGCGCGGCCAGTTCGCCGCCGCCACCCCGGCGCTGAAATTCCAGCTCCCCCGCTACGAACACGTGCTCACCCGGGACGACGCCGCCGAGGTCGAGACGATACTGCGCCGCTGGGGCGGGCCACAGTGGGTGGCCGGCCCGGACTTCGAGGCGTACGCCCGGTGCTGCCGCGAGGCGATGCAGATCCCGCAGGCCGCCTTCTGCGCGCTGGAGGGCTACCGCTGGGCGTTCCGGTCGGTGCTCCGGCTGCACGGCTACCGGTTCGTCCGGCTGATGCAGAAGCCGCTGGTCACGCCGACCCTGCAACTGCACGGCGCGCTCGACACCGCCTCCCTGCCGCGCACCGCGCAGGGCTCCGGCCGGTACGTCACCGCCCCGTACGAGTGGCGGCTGCTCGACGGGGTCGGCCACTTCCCGCACATGGAGGCGAAGGACCTGGTGCTCGGCGAGATCCTGCGCTGGACGAAGTCCTGACTCAGACCCGCTGCTCGCGCAGGTCGGTCACCTCGTTCGCCGGCGCCCAGCCCTGGTAGACGCCGAAGTCGAAGGCCTCCAGCCCCATCGCCTGGGCCACCGGCCAGCGTCCGCCGGTGTACTCCACCCGCAGCCAGCCGTCGTGCTGGGCCAGCACGATGAACGGCTGCCCCTGCCAGGTGCAGGTGGTCCGCACGTACGCCAGGTCGTCGACCTCGGCGGCCGGCACCACCCGGCGGTACCGGCCGGGGCGTACCTCCTCGAAGCCCTCACCCGGTTCCGGCTGGTAGAGCCGGACGTCGTCGCCGTCCGGGCTGGCCTGGTACTCGCGGCCCTGCCAGCGGGCCACGTAGCCGTCGCGGCTCACGGCTCACCGACCCGTCGCCACAGCAGCGCGTCGGCGTCCAGGGTGGCGACCACCCGCTCGGTGCCGTCCACGGCGATCCGCCAGAGCTGCGCGCCGTGCGGCAGGCGCGCGCTGTCCACCTTGAACTCCGCGACCACGTCGCTGCTCTCCCCCGGGGCGAACCCGTTGCCCCGGAACGGCGCACGTTCGATCACCCAGCCCTCCATCGCCCGCATCGCGGGCTCGTTCTGGCCGCCGTACGGGATGCGGTAGAGGCTCGGCCGGTACGCCGGCCAGCGGAGCACGTAGATCTCCTCGGCGTCCCGGGAGAACGGCGAGCCCGGGTGGCCGAGACCGAGCGCGTCGTACAGCTGCGCCGGGGTGGTCAGGTGGGCCAGCTCGTTGGCCCGGTGCACGAAGCCGGAGACCCGGTCGTAGCCCCGCTCCAGGTAGTAGGCGAGCTGGCTCGCGGCGACCGCCTTCTGCATGGTCACCGGGCGGGTGGGGTCGTGCGCCACCGGGGCGTACCGGGTCGGGGTGACCGGCGCCGGCTCGACGGCGGCCTGCTCCGGCTCGCTGTCCGGGTCGTCGCCGAGCCCCACCTCGGCGGCCCAGTTGGCCAGCCCGAGGACCTGCTCGCCCGGGTACTTCGCCCCGACCGGGGTCCCGGGGTTGACCGCGAACGACCAGCTCTCGTCGGGCCACCTGCGGATGAGCTGGACGAACTTGACCCGTACCGTCTCGACCGGCCCGTCGGCCCGGTCCGCCAGCCGCTCCGGCGAGGTGTAGACCACCACGTACGTCTCGCCGTCCAGCTCCTCGGTCCGCCAGACGAAGCCCGGGTCCCCCGGCCGGCTGCCCGGTGCCGAGTCCGGCGCGGCGGGCAGCAGCACCCGGGCCAGCAGCAAGGTGGAGAGGAACGTGTCCGTGCTGCCGCTGCCGGCGGCCGCGAGCAGGTCCTCCTCGACGACGTTCGCCGGCACGAAATCGACCGGCGCCGGCTCCTCGGGGCGGGGCGTGCCGGCCGCGCGACCGGCCCCGGTCGCCGACTCGGCCGGTGCCCTGCTGGGGGCGGCGGGCGGCGTGCTCGACCCCGCCGGCGGGGTGGCCGGCTGCGCCGGCGGCATGGTCGTCCCGGCCGGCGAGGTGCCGGGCGCGGGCAGCGGCCCGGTGGGCTCGGCCGGGGACGTGGTCGCCTCAGCCGGCGGCACGGCGGACGCTGCCGGCGGCGTGACCGGTGCGAACAGCGACGTCGGCTCGGCCGGCGGGGCCGGCGCGAACAGCGGTTCGGCCGGCGGCACGGCCGGCGCGGCCGGCGCGAACAGCGGTGCCGCCGGCTGGGTCGGCGTGGTGGGCTCGAACAGCGGTGCCGCCGGCTGGGTCGGCGTGATGGGCTCGAACAGCGGCGCAGCCGGCTGGGTCGGCGGCACGGCGGTCCCGCGCGGCGTGCCGGGTTCGAACAGCGGTGCGGTCGGTTCGGTCGGGGGCGTGGCCGGTTCGGTGCGCGGTTCCACGGCGAACGAAACGGTGGGATCGGCGGCGCCCGCCCAGGGCGCTCCCGACCGGTCCGCGTCGGCGGAGGTCGCCGCCGATCCGGCGGCGGGAGCGGTGGGCACCTCGTACGGTTCCGGTCGGATGGGCTCCGCCGGCTCCGTCCCGGCCGGACGGTCGTCGGCCCACCCCGCCGGATGATCGCCCGCCGGCTCGGTGAGGTCGCGGGACTCGATGACGGTGCCCTCGATGACGATCGGCGAGAAGGTCCGCCGGGGCGCGGGCGGGCCCGACACCGGCTCGGCGATCAACGGGGGCAATTCCTCCGCCTCGGCTGGGGCGACGAACGGCGGGGCGGTCGGTCCGGCGGGAGCGAGGATCGGCTGGGTCTCCTCGTCCGCCCCGGGCCCCCCGGCGGGCGTCGGACGACGACGGGGCAGGGCCTGGGCGACGTCACCGCCGGCGGCCGGGTCGGCGGGGCGGAACGCCGCGGGCGACTCGGCCGCAGGCGACTCGGGCCGCGCACGCGGAAGCCCCCGCGCCGGCTCGGCGGGGCTGTCCACCCGGAAGGCGCGGCTGGCCTCCTCCGGCACCGGTTCGCCCAGCGGCCGACGACGCGGGAACGGCTGGCCGCCCCGACCGAGGCGGGACGGCGGCACGGCCCGGTCACCGGTGCGGTGCGGCGCGTCCAGCGGTGACGACCGCCGGGACAACCGCCCGGACGCGGGCTCGAAGAACGACCGGGTGGGCATGACCTCCCCGTCGCCCCGCCCGCCGTTCGCGGGCCCCGCCCCGGGCTGCCCCGAGGTCGAGCCGGAGGTCCGGCCGGAGCCGAACGGGTCCTGGTCGTCAGGGCGGCGGAGGTCGTCGAGCCAGCCGGAGAGGCCCTCGGCGCCGTTCTCCGGCCGCGCCGCCGGTCCGGGCCGGGCACGGCCGGAACGGTCGAGCGGTCCAGTCGGCTCGGTGCCGCTCCAGCCGACGGGTGCGCCCGCCCCGGACCGGTCGCCGGAGCCTCGGTCACCGGTGCCGGTCGCGGACCGGGCCGGCTCGCCGCCGGTCGGCCCGGACCGGACGGGCGAGGTCGGGTGGGCGGAGGCGGCTCGGGCGTCCGGCGCCTCCGGCCGGCGGGCCGCCGGGGGAACGCCGCGCGCGGTGGCCGGCGGCGGAACCCGGGGCCGGGCCGGCGCGGTCGGGATCGGCACGGTCGACGGCTCCGGCGCCGCGGGCGGCGGCGCCGACGCGGACCCGCCGAAGGCCGGGGAGACCGGCTCGCCGGGGGCCGGGGAGACCGGGGCGTCCCGGCCGGGCACGGTGGCGCTGGCCCGGGCGCGGGCGGCCGTCTCGGCGCGTTCGAGGCGGGCCCGGGCGCCCATGGTCCGCCCGGGCAGCCGGACGTCCCCCCGGGAGAGTTGCGCGACGAACCACGCGGGCAGGTAGCCCTCGATCGGCAGCCCGGGATTGACCGCCAGCCACCACTCGTGGTTCGGCCAGTCCGCCGCCAGGTCGGCGTACGGGACGCGCCGGCTGGTGCCCGCGTTCTCACCCAGACTGGCCCGCAATGCGGTGATCGACGTGAATGCCAGGACGTGCGTCCGGTCGCCGGTGGTCCAGGTCCCCCACCCCATCGGCGCCTGCCCGGCGAGCGCCTCCGCGGAGACCGGCAACAGCAGCTCGACGCGGGTCAGGATGCGGAAATAAAGCTCCTGGTCCTGGGCACGCAGCGCGTCCCGCATCGCCACCTCGGCCTCGGTAGCCGGTTCCCATCCGGTCACGGCCACCTCTCCTCCCGCGAACAGGCCATAGGTATCGCGTACAACCTACAAGGTAGTAACAAGATCAGGATTGCTGGCCGTCGTCGGCCCACCGGCCCGCAGCGGAGGCGCTAACATCGCGTTCCGGAGTCGCCACGATACGGAGGCGGTCGATGTCCCGGCCCACCGCGCGCCCGGCCCTGACCACCCTGGCGGCGGTCGTCGCCGCCGTCCTGCCGGCCGCGCCGGCCACCGCCCGGGCCGCGCCGGCCTGTTCCGCGGCGCCCGCGCCGGTCCGCCCGGTGGCCGAGCAGCCGTGGCCCCAGCAACGGTACGCCCCGGACCGGCTCACCCCGTTGGCCACCGGCGCCGGGGTGGTCGTCGCGGTGGTCGACTCGGGGGTGGATCGGCGGCACCCGCAGCTGGCCGGTCGAGTGCTCGACGGCGCCGACTTCCTCGACCCGGGCGGCGACGGCACCCGGGACTGTGCCGGCCACGGCACCGGAGTGGCGAGCATCGTCGCGGCGGCGCCCCGCCCGGGCGTGGCGTTCCGCGGGCTGGCCCCGGGCGTCCGCAT
Organism: Micromonospora sp. GCM10011541; assembly: GCF_042650725.1. NCBI lineage: Bacteria > Bacillati > Actinomycetota > Actinomycetes > Micromonosporales > Micromonosporaceae > Micromonospora > Micromonospora sp. GCM10011541. The sequence continues at coordinate 62,182 of NZ_JBHSBP010000092.1, read as the reverse complement.
CCTGCCGGTGCGGGTCAGCGAGCAGCAGGTGGTCGACGGGCGGGAGTCGGGGCGTACGGTCGGCGCGGCCGACTTCGCCCGGTCGATCCGTTGGGCGGTCGACCACGACGCCGACGTGCTCAACCTCTCCGTCGTGCTGTACGCGGACGACCCCGCGGTCCGCTCGGCGATCGCGTACGCGGTGCGACGGAACGTGGTCGTGGTGGCCGCCGCGGGCAACCTCCACGACAGCGGGGACCCCCGCCCCTACCCCGCCGGGTACGACGGGGTGCTCGGGGTGGGCGCGATCGGCGCGGACGGCCAGCGGTCACCCTTCTCGCAGACCGGCCCGTACGTCGACCTGGTTGCGCCCGGCGGTGACGTGCTGATGGCCGCCCCCGGGCAGGGGCACCACCGGGCGGAGGGGACGAGCTACGCGGCGCCGTTCGTGGCGGCCACCGCGGCGCTGCTTCGGCAGTACCGCCCGGAGCTGACCGCGACGGAGGTGGCCGAGCGGATCGTCGACAGCGCCGACCCGGCCCCGGGACGCGGCGACGGCTACGGCGCCGGGGTGCTGAATCCGTACCGCGCGGTCACCGAGACACCCGGACCGGTGGTGGACCGGCCCGCCCGGGCGGTGGCACTCCCGATGGACGGCGCCGACCCGGCCGCGGCGGCGCACCGGGCCCGGCGGGCGGTGGCGCGGCACCGGGCGCTGCTGGTGGCCGGCGTGGTCGGGGCGACCACGACCGCGGTGGTGCTGCTGGCCGTGGTGCTGCCCCGGGGCACCCGCCGCCGCTGGCGCCCGGCCGACCCGACCTGACCCGGGGCGGCGGCGGAGCCGGGCGGGCTGCCCGACGCCGCCGCCGCGCGGCGGTCACTGGAACAGGTTGACGTTCCGCTTCTCCGTGTCGAGGTAGTCGGCGGCGGAGTCGTCCACCGCCAGCTTGATGTCGCGCAGCATCGCCTGCAGGTCCTGCGAGGCGGACCGCCACCTCGCCTGCCGCTGCTCGTACGCCTCCCGGGCCTCACCGGTCCAGCTCCCCACTAGCGGCGCGGCGTCCCGTTCGAGCTGCCCGAGCTGGCTGTCCAGCGTGTTCAGCGCCTTCTGGATGTCCGCGCCGGCCTGTTGCAACGCGGCGAAGTTGACGACCAGCACACCGTGGTCCATCGGATCTCCCCTTCCGGTGAGGTCAGAGCGGCAACTGGATGCCGCGGTTGGTGCCGGCGACCCGGCTGGCGGCCTCGGTGTCCGAGACGTGGTACTGCTGGCCGGCGGTGCGGATCGCGGCGGCGGTCTCTCGCAGGGCCCGCTGCAGCGCGGCCTGGTCCTGCGACCACTGCTGCTTGACCTGCTCGAACGAGCGCCCGCCGGCGCCCCGCCAGGCCTGCTGCAACACCTCAAGCTCGGCCATCAGGCCGCTCAGCATGGTCTGCAGGGACTGGTCCACCTGCTCGAACTTCGCGGCGGTCTGCTGCATCACCGCGGCTTCTGCCTGGGTCTGGGACACCCGGACGTCACCTCGTCTCCTCGATCGTGGCTGGTCGCGGGAACGACCACCGTGGACGAACCGTGGCGCGGGGCCGGCATCGTGGGGTGGGACGGCGGCGCGCTCGACGGAACTCGTCGCTGACGGTAGCCGCCCGACTGCGGTTGTGCTACCCCCTCCGCATCCCCTGTGGACAACGGCTGGGTCCGCGAACCCTTACGATGAGCCACGCCATCGTCACCCGAGGATCGGCGGGAGGAGGCGCGGTGACGGCGACCAGGACCGTATCCCCGGCGCCGGCGACGGCCCGCCAGCCCCTGCCACCACAGTGGAGGCGGACCGGGGGGCGTACGGCCTCGGGGCCGCGGGCCGGTCAGGTCGTGGCGGCGCAGCTGGCCGTGGCGGTGCTCGTCGCCGCCGTCGGCCGGGGGGCGGCCGTCACCGCCGCCGCCCTGCTGCTGGCCGCCCTGCTGCTGCCCACCGCGTGGGTCCGGGTCCACGGCCGCTGGCTCTTCGAGTGGCTGGTCGTCGGCCTGGCGTACCTCACCCGGCGCCGCGCCCTCCCACCGGCCGCCGGCCCGGCCGCCCTGGTGGACCTGGTGGCCCCCGGCGCCGAGGTGCGCTCCGCCGAGCTGGCCGGTGGTCCGGCCGCCGTGGTCGACGACGCCGCCGGGCTGACCGCGCTGCTGGAGATCGGCGACCCGGGTGACCTGCTCGGCGACGGCCGGCGCACCCTGCCGCCGCCGCTGTCCCTGCTGCCGGTCCCGAGCGTGGACAGCCCACCGGTTCGGATCCAGCTCCTGCTCTCCGCAGCGCCCGCCCCGGCACCGTCCGTCGGCGCCGGCACCGCCGGCACGTCGTACCGGCAGCTCACCGACGGGCGACTGGCCGGGCGGGAGCGGGCCGTGCTCGCCGTCCGGGTGCTGCGCGTGGACGGCTGGTCGAACGAGGAACTGCGCCGCGCGCTGTCCGGCACGGTCCGGCGGATCGTCCGCCGGCTCGGGCCGCTGACCGGCCGCCCGCTGGGCGAGCCGGCCGCGCTGCGGGTGCTCGCCGAACTGGCCCACCACGATGCCGGCGTACCCATCCGGGAGTCCTGGCAGACCGTCGGAGCCGGCGGGCTGCTGCAGACCACGTTCCGGCTACGGCGCTGGCCGGATCCGCGTGCCGACGCCGCGCGGCGGCTGGTGCCCCGGCTGCTCGCGCTGCCGGCCACCGCCACCACCGTCTCGCTCTGCATCGGCCCGCGCGCCGGGGCCGACGCCGCGCCGGTGCCGGCCGAGCTGAGCGTACGGCTGGCCGCCTGGACCGCCGGGGAGCTGGCGGCCGCCGACCGGGCGCTGCGTCGACTGGCCGCCGACCTCGGCACCGAGGTCCGCCGGCTCGACGGCGAGCAGCTGGGCGGGCTGGCCGCCACCCTGCCGCTGGCGTCGGCGCGGGCCGAGGGCACGGTGGGCGGGGCGGCCCTGGACGCGCTGGAGCTGGGCCTCGGCGAGGCCGGGCTGATGGTGGGCGCGAACCGGCACGGCGGGGCGGTCAGCGTCCGGCTGTTCCGTCCCGAGCCGACCCGGCTGCTGCTCGTCGGCGGAGTACGGGCCGCGCAGCTGGTCGTGCTGCGGGCGCTCGCACTGGGCGCCCGGGTGGTGGTGCAGACCGCCCGGCCGCGGGCCTGGGAGCCGTTCGTCCGGGGCGCCGGCGCACCCGGCGGGGCGGTGCCGGTCATCCCGCCCGGACGGCCGGTGGGCGGGGCGCCCGGCTCGCCGGTGCGGCCGCTGCTGCTCGTGGTCGACGCCGGCGCGGCGTCGGACGGGGCCCAGCCCGGTACGGCCTGGCAGTGCACCCTGGTCGTCCGGGACGGGCTCACCCCGGCGGAGGTGGACGCGCTGGCCCGGGCGGACCTGGCGATCCTGCAACCACTGGACCCGGGTGAGGCGGCGCTGGCCGGCGCGGCCCTGGGGCTGGGCGGCTCGGCGGAGTGGCTGACCCGGATCCGGGACGACATGGTGGCGGTGGTCAACCGGCGGGCGCTGCGCTGGGCGCTGCTGTCCCCGACGCCGATCGAGTCGCAACTGGTCGGTCGTGCCGCCCGCCGGTGACGACCCGGCCGCCGAACGGCGGATTCGTCGATCTTCACGGGTTCCGCTGGTGGACGGTCCGTGGCACGATCCCCGCCATGGGTTTTCTGAAGGGTCTTCTGATCCGGCTGGGCTCGACGGCGGTGGCCTTCTGGCTGGCCACTCTGCTCATCCCAGGCATCTCGCTGAACTCCGACTCGGTCACCGAGACGGTCACCACCCTCGTGCTGGTCGCGGTGATCTTCGGGGTGGTCAACGCCGTGCTCCAGCCGATCATCAAGACCGTCGGCTGCGGCTTCTACCTGTTCACCCTCGGCCTGATCGCCCTGGTCGTCAACGGGCTGCTCTTCCTGCTCACGAGCTGGATCGCCGACCAGGCCGGGCTACCGTTCCACGTGGACGGCTTCTGGCCGGCCGCGGTGCTCGGCGCGCTCTTCGTCGGCATCGTCACCTGGATCCTCGGCGCCGTCCTCGACCGCGACTGAGACGCAACTGACCACCCGACGCACCCGATTCCCGCCCGCCGGCCAGTCCAGCGGGCGGGAATTGGCTCGTGAGGAGCGGGTGGGCCGGGACTAGCGTCACCGGGGTGTGCACCCTGACCCGCCCTGACGGCTACCAGCTCAGCACCGACCCGGACCGGATCGACCTCGACCTCGTGCACCGGTGGCTCTCCACCGACGCGTACTGGGCGCTCGGGCGGGACCGGGAGACGGTCGCGCGCGCCTTCGCCGGCTCGGTCGGCTTCGGCGTCTACCGGCCCGGTGACGGGCGCCAGGTGGCGGTGGCCCGGGTGGTCACCGACCGGGCGACCTTCGCCTGGCTCTGCGACGTCTACGTCGATCCGGCCGAGCGCGGTCGCGGGCTGGGCACCTGGCTGGCCGGCGTGGCCCGCGACCACCTGGCCGAGCTGGGCGTACGCCGGATCGTGCTGGCCACCGCCGACGCCCACGCGGTGTACGCCAAGGTCGGCTTCACCCCAGTCGACCCGGACCGGTGGATGCAGCTCGACCAGCGGGTGAACCCGGTCACCGGAAAGGAGCAAAGCGCCGCTTCGCCACTTACGGTGGAGGCGTGAACCCGATCCGCCTCGGCTACCTGTACGGGCTCGGCGCGTACCTGCTCTGGGGTTTCTTCCCCCTCTACCTGAAGCTGCTGCGCCCGGCCGGGCCGATGGAGATCCTCGCCCACCGGATCGTCTGGTCGGTGGCCTTCGTGGCGCTGCTGCTCGCCGCGATGCGCAACGTCGGCTTCCTGCGGGCGCTGCTGCGCCGGCCCCGGGCGCTGGCCGGCATCGCCGCCGCGGCCGCGCTGATCGCGGTCAACTGGGGCACCTACATCTACGGGGTGAACTCGGACCGGGTGGTGGAGACCGCCCTCGGCTACTTCATCAACCCGCTCGTCTCGGTTCTGCTCGGGGTCTTCGTGCTGCAGGAGCGGCTGCGGCCGGCGCAATGGGCGGCGCTGGGCGTCGGCGCGCTGGCGGTCGCCGTGCTCACCGTCGACTACGGCCGGCTGCCCTATCTGGCGCTCACCCTCGCCTTCAGCTTCGCCTGCTACGGGTTCGTGAAGAAGCGGCTGGGGCTGCCGGCCGCGGAGGGCCTCTTCGTCGAGTCGGCGGTGCTGGCGCTGCCCGCGCTGGCGTACCTGGGATGGCTGAGCCTGCGCGGCGACTCCGCGTTCGGACACGTCTCGACCGGGCACACCGTGCTGCTGGTGCTGGCCGGGGCGGCGACCGCCATCCCGCTGCTGCTCTTCGCCGGCGCGGCGAACCGGCTGCCGCTGTCCGGGCTCGGCATGCTGCAGTACCTCGCCCCGATCCTTCAGCTGGGCTGCGGCGTGCTGATCTTCCACGAGCCCATGCCCCCGGCCCGCCTCGCCGGCTTCGCCCTGGTCTGGCTCGCCCTGATCGTCTTCACCGCCGACGCCCTCCGCCAAGCCCACCAGTCCCGCACCCGCCCCCGCACCCCCACCGACTCCCAACCTCCCGTCCCCACCCCCACCGCCCCCTGAGCCCGCCGATCTTGCAGTTCGGGCCCGTCCAACGGGTGGAATGCCCGGTTCGCCGGGGCACCAACTGCAAGATCGCGCGAGCGGGGGGTGGGGGGTGGGGGGGGTTAGCGGGCGTCGTAGGTGAGGACGGGGGTGTTGTCCCCACGGAGCAGTTCCAGCCGGACCAGCTCGCCGCCGGTGAAGCGGGTGGCGCCGGTGAGACGGACGTCCTCGCCGGGGGCGGCCAGCCAGGAGCCGATCTGCTCCGTCGCGCCGTCCGGGCCGTGGGCCACCAGCCGGAAGGTCCACGCCTGGCGGTGCCCGCCCCACTGGTCGTAGCCGCAGTGCATGGTGACCTGGGTCCCCCAGTCGGTGCGGGTCAACCCGATCTCCGCGTGCACGGGCACCGTGCCGGCGACCGGCCGCATGGCCACCATCGGCACCTCCGCAGGGTCGGCCGCGTCCGGACGGGCCAGGGTCACCCCGACCCCCACCAGCAGGGCGAGCACGGCGGCGGCGAGCGCGGTCAGCGCGTACCGTCGGCGGGACCGGGATCGCGCGCGGCGCTGGCGGTCCCGGGCGGCGGAGAGCAGCGCGGGCAGCCGCGAGGTCTCGGACGCGGACGGGAGGAACTGCTCCAGCCCGGCCGGGTCGAGCCGACCGAGGAGCCCCGGCAGGACCGCGATCTCGGCCACTGCCTCCCGGCAGGTCGCGCAGCCGGCCAGGTGCCGCTCGTACGCGGCGCGGTCGCCGGGAGCGAGGGCTCCCAGCACGTACGCGCCGTCGTCGTGCGCGAACTCGCAGCGGGTCATCGGGTCACCCCCATCTCGGCCAGGACCAACCGTAGTGAGCGCAGCGCGTAGTGGGTGCGCGACTTGACCGTGCCCGGTGGCACGCCGAGCCGGGCGGCGGCCTCGGCCACCGACCGTCCCTGGTAGAAGCACTCGACCAGCACCTCGCGGTGGGTCGGGCTGAGCTGGTTCAGCGCCTCGGCCACGGTCCACGCCTCCACCGCGCGCTCCGTTTCGTCGACCGTGTCGGCGGGCTCGGGCAGCTCGTCGGTGTAGACCTCGCCGACGCGCGTGGACCGGCGCCGCCAGGCGTCGATCGCCAGGTTCCGGGCGGTGGTGAAGAGCCAGGCGCGGACCGAGCCGCGGGTGGGGTCCAGCGCCTCCGGGTGCCGCCACGCCCGCAGCAGCGTCTCCTGCACCAGGTCCTCGGCGCGCGTCCGGTCGCCGTTGACCAGCCGGAGGGCGTGCGCGAAGAGCGCGTCGGCGTGCTCGTCGTGCAGCGCGCGCAGCAGTTGGGCGTCGTGGTCGGTGATGGCGGACACCTCGCTCTCGACGGCGGGTCCGGGCGGTGCGTTCGCCCGTCAATACGTACGGTGGCCCCGATCGGTTCACCGCAGCTCGCGCCGCATGTATTCATACCCGGTTCACATCTCGGCCGACCCGCGCTCACCGGGTCCTGGCAGCGTCCGCCGGTAGGCGCGCGGGTGATTCCGCCGTGCCACCGACGACGTCGCCCAGCGCCGAGTCCGCCTCGGCAGCGTGGAGCAGGGTCTTGGTGCGGCCGTCCTCGACGAGCTGCTCCAGCCGCGCGGGCACACGGAGCAGTCGTCTCGCCCGCGACGCGAGGAACCGAGGCCCGGCGGCGGGGTCGGCGTGAACGTCCCGCTGACGTTCCCCGTGGCGGTCCGGCGCTGGACCGCCGCCCGTTGGGCCCCGCTTCCCGCCAGGGACGGGGCCCGTCGCGCCGCCACGAGCGGAACGAGACGCGGCAGGTCCGGTGTCCCGGCCGGCCGACCCGCGACCGGCGGTGCCGGTCAGCCCTCAGCGGCGATGCCGTCGGCGACGGCCCGGGCGACGGTGAGCAGTTTGGCCCGGACCACCCGGGCGGAGGTCATCATCTCGCTGGCCGGCAGCGCGCAGGCCAGCACCACCCGGCGCTCGATGTCCTTGTCCGGGGTGACCAGCACGGCGGCGCAGGCCACACCCTGCCGGAACTGCCCCAGCTCCAGCTGCATGCCGCGCCGGTCACCGGCGGCCAGGTCGGCCTCGAACGCCTCGACGGTGGTCAGGGTGGCGCTGGTGAACGGGCGCATGCCGTACTCGCGCAGGTAGCGGAAGCGCTGCTCGGCGGTGAGGGTCGCGAGCAGGCTCTTGCCGAGCGCGGTGGCGTGCGCGCCCTCGTCGAAGCCCGGCACCAGGTCCTCCAGGTACGGCGTGCGCGGCCCCTCGGCAGCCGCCGTGATGGCCACCTGCCCGCCCACGAAGCGCCCGAGGAAGTGGCTGTACCCGGTATCGACGGCCGCCCGGCGGAGCGACTCACCGACGACCTGCGGGCCACGGAACGCGGTCACCAACTCCCGGTAGCGGTCGGCCACCTCCAGCCCCACGATGTACGTCCCGTCCTCGCGGCGGATCACGTAGCCCTCGTACGCCAGGGTGCGCACCAGGTGGTAGGTGGTGGCCACGGTCAGCTCGCAGCGGCGGGCGATCTGCTTGACGGTCAGGCCCTTGGGCGCACGACCGACCGACTCGAGCACTCGAAGCGCGCGGGACACGCTCCGGATCAGATCCGAAGGTTCCGCCAAGGGGTCGCGCACAACCACCTCCGCCGCCGGGGACTTACACCATATGAAAAACAGGCCGAGTGCGAAATGCCTGTTCGGATCGAGGATGCCAGATCACCGGGCACGGGCCGTGCACCGACAGACACGATCCGCTGCCAAAACGTGACGGCGTAGGTTTGCCTGACCATGACCGACACCCTGCTCGACCCCGCACCTCACGCGCCGCGGCGGACCGTCCGCGCCAGCGCGGGCGCCATCGCCACCACCATCGCCTGCGTGCTGCCCGTCTTCCTGGTCGGCGGCCTCGCCGTGCAGATGGGCGACGACCTCCACTTCTCCCCCGCCGGGCTGGGCCTCGCCGTCTCGGTCTACTTCGGGATCAGCGCGCTCGCCTCCGTCCCCTCCGGGGCGCTGGTCGAGCGGTACGGCCCGGCCGTGGTGGCCCGCGCCGGCATCCTGCTCTCCGCCGGCTCGCTGCTGGCCGTGGCGGCGCTGGCGCGGTCGTACCCGGCGCTGGTGGCCCTGCTCGGGCTCAGCGCCGCCGCGAACGCCCTCGGCCAGCTCGCCAGCAACGCCGCGCTGGCCCGGCACGTGCCCGCGCACCGGCAGGGGCTGTCGTTCGGGGTGAAGCAGGCCGCGATCCCGGTCTCCACACTGCTGGCCGGCGCGGCCGTGCCCACCATCGCGCTGACCGCCGGCTGGCGCTGGGCGTTCGTGGCGGCGGCGGTGGCCGCGCTGGCCGCGCTGCCGGCCGTACCCGCGCAGGAGGGCGGGCGGACCGCGCGGGCCGGCACCTCCCGCGCCGGCCGGGCGACCTGGGCGCTGGTGGTGGTCGGGCTGGCGGCGACGTTGGCCGCCGCGGCGGCCAACGCGCTGGGCACGTTCGTGGTGGACTCGTCGGTCGGCCGGGGGCTGTCACCGGGCCTGGCCGGCCTCACGCTGACCCTGGGCAGCGCGGTCTGCGTGGTGGCCCGGGTGGGCGCGGGCTGGCTCGCCGACCGCCGGGCCGGCGGCCACGTCGCCCTGATCGCCGGGATGCTGGTGGTCGGCGCCGGCGGGCTGGGCCTGCTCGCGCTGGCCGGCCCGGTGCCGCTGGTCGCCGGCGTGGTGCTCGGCTTCGGTCTCGGCTGGGCCTGGCCCGGGCTGATGAACTTCGCCGTGGTCAAGCTGCACCCGCAGGCCCCGGCCGCCGCCACCTCGATCACCCAGACCGGGGTGTACGCGGGCGGCTGCCTCGGCCCGCTCGCCCTCGGCGCCGTCGCCGCCCACCTCGGCTACCCCACCATGTGGGCCGTCGCGGCGGCGTCGATGCTGGTGGCCGCCACCCTCATGCTCACCGGCAGCCGCCTGCTCACCCACCCCTGACGGCTCTGCCCGGCCCGCCCCGGCGGGAGTGCGCCCGGGAGGGAGCGGGCCGGCGCGGGGGTCAGCTGGTGCGGTCGGCGATGTAGTCGCAGAGGGATTCGAGGGCGCGGCGGGCCGGGCCCTGCGGGAGGGGGGCGAGCTGAGTCCGGGCGTCCTCGGCGTAGCTGCGCACGGTCTCGCGGGCCCGCTTGAGCGCGGGAGACTCGCGGAGCAGGCCGAGGGCCTCGGCGTGGAGCGCGTCGTCGACCAGCGGGCCGGTGGCCAGGATCTCCCGGAGCCGGACGGAGGCGGCATCGGAGTCGTCCGCGGCGAGCGCGTAGAGCACCGGCAGGGTCGGTACGCCCTCGCGCAGGTCGGTGCCGGGGGTCTTGCCGGACTGGGTCGACTCGGAGGCGATGTCGAGCAGGTCGTCGGAGAGCTGGAAGGCCACCCCGATGATCTCGCCGTACCCGGCCAGCGCTTCGGTGTGCTCGGCCGACGCGCCGCCGAACATGCCGCCGAACCGGGCCGAGGTGGCGATCAGCGAACTGGTCTTCCCGGCGATGACGTTCAGGTAGTGGGCGACCGGGTCCTCGCCGTCCCGGGGGCCGACGGTCTCGGCGATCTGCCCGTGCACCAGCCGGGCGAAGGTGCGCGCCTGCAGGCGGACCGCCTCGGGGCCCAGGTCGGCCGCCAGGTCGGCGGCGCGGGCGAAGAGGTAGTCGCCGACCAGGATGGCGACCGAGTTGGCCCAGCGCGAGTTGGCGCTCGGGGCGCCCCGCCGCACGGCCGCCTCGTCCATCACGTCGTCGTGGTAGAGCGTCGCCAGGTGGGTGAGTTCCATCACCACGGCGGCCGGGACGACCTGCGGCCCGGTCGGGTCGCCGAACTGCGCGCCCAACGCGACCAGCAGCGGGCGGAACCGCTTCCCGCCGGCCTCCATCAGGTGCCGCGCGGCCTCGGTGACGAGCGGGTCGGCGCTGGCCACGCTGGCCCGCAGCTCACCCTCGACGTCCTCCAGCAGGCCCAGCACGGAAGCCTCGACGCGGGGATCGGCGAGCTGCAGGCCGAGCGCGCCGAACTGACCCGTGCCCTCCGGACCCCGACGACCGCCGGAGCCGGTGGCACCTGAACGCTCGCCAGCCGGAATCACCACGTCTTCAACCATGCCACACCCGTTCGACCTGCCCTGGACAGGGGGACACGGACCGGGGGCCGGCACGCCACGGCGTACCGGCCCCCGGTGGGATGACCTCCGTCATCGCACGAATTCGGCGGCACCGTTGGCCAGGTCGAGCAGCGGCGCCGGGGCGACCCCGAGGACCAGGGTGGCCAGCACGCCGATCACCAGGGCCGCCGAGGTGAGCGCGCCCGGCACGGTCACCGTCGGGGTGGCGTCGCCCGGCTCGGAGAGCCACATCATCACCACGACCCGCAGGTACGGGAAGGCCAGCACCATGCTGGTCAGCACGCCGGCGATGACCAGCCAGGCCTGGTTCGCGTCCAGCGCCGGGGCGAAGACCGCGAACTTGCTGGTGAAGCCGCTGGTCAGCGGGATACCGGCGAAGGCCAGCAGGATGAAGGTGAAGATCGCCGCGAAGAACGGCGACCGCCGGCCCAGCCCGGCCCAGCGGGACAGGTGGGTGGCCTCGCCGTCGGCGTCCCGGACCAGGGTCACCACGGCGAACGCGGCGAGCACCGAGAAGCCGTACGCGACCAGGTAGAACATCGTGCCGGAGAGCCCGTCCTTGCTGGGCGCCAACACGCCGACCAGCAGGTAGCCGGCGTTCGCGATCGACGAGTACGCCAGCAGCCGCTTGATGTCGGTCTGGGTGACCGCCAGCACCGCGCCGACCAGCATGGTCAGCACCGCCACCGCGCCGAGGACCGGGGTGAAGTCCCAGGCCGCCCCGGAGAACGCGACGTGGAAGACCCGCAGCAGGGCGCCGAACGCGGCGACCTTGGTGCAGGCGGCCATGAACCCGGTGACCGGCGTCGGGGCGCCCTGGTAGACGTCCGGCGTCCAGACGTGGAACGGCGCGGCGGCCGCCTTGAAGAGCAGGCCGATGGCGAGCAGCGCCATCCCGGCGAAGAGCAGCACCGGGCTGGCCGGGGAGTCGGTGACCGCGGCGTGCACGGTGGCGAAGTCGACCCCGGCCGTCCGGCCCGGGATGCCGGACGTGAAGCCGTAGATCAGCGCCACGCCGAAGAGGAAGAACGCCGAGGCGTACGCGCCGAGCATGAAGTACTTCATCGCCGCCTCCTGGCTCAGCAGCCGCCGGCGGCGGGCCAGCGCGCAGAGCAGGTAGAGCGGCAGCGAGAAGACCTCGAGCGCGATGAACATGGTCAGCAGGTCGTTCGCCGCCACGAAGATCAGCATGCCGCCGATCGCGAAGGTGGCCAGCGGGTACACCTCGGTGGTCCCGCTCGCGCCCTCGGCCTGCCGCCGGTCGTCGGGCGACTCGGCGGTGACCGCGGCGTGGGCGACGAACGCCCCGCCCCGCTCGATCGAGCGCTCGCCGATGAGCAGCAGCGCCATCGCGGCGAGGACCAGGATCGCGCCCTGGAGGAAGAGCGTCGGCCCGTCCACCGCGATCGCCTGGCCGGCGGTGAGCAGCCGGTCGTCGGAGTTGAGGATGACCATGGTGAGCGCGCCGAGCACCGCCGCCAGGGCGAGCGTGAGCTGCACCGTGTTGCGCAGGCGCCGGGGCACGAACGCCTCGACCAGGACGCCGACCAGGGCGACGCCCAGCATGATCAGGATCGGAGCGAGCGCCGCGTAGTCGATCGACGGCAACTTCAGCTCGGTCATTTTGCGGCCTCCTGGACGCTGCCGACCGTCGGGGCGGGATCGGTCCGACCGACGTCCTGCATGGTCGCGCGGACGGCGGGGTTGATGACATCGGTGACCGGCTTGGGATAGAAGCCGAGCAGCACGATCAGCGCGATCAGCGGGGCGACCACGACCTTCTCGCGCAGGGTGAGGTCGCGGCGCATGCCCTCGACCTCGGTCAGGGCCGGGTTGAGGGTGCCCTGGGTGGTGCGCTGCACCATCCACAGCACGTACGCGGCGGCCAGGATGATGCCGAGCGTGGCGATCACCGCGACCGGCTTGTTGGTGGTGAAGGTGCCGATCAGCACCAGGAACTCGGAGACGAACGGCGCGGTGCCGGGCAGCGCCAGCGAGGCGAGACCGGCGAAGAAGAGCACCCCGGCCAGCACCGGGACGAGCTTGCCGGCGCCGCCGAAGTCGCTGATCAGGGCCGAGCCGCGGCGCGCGATCAGCATGCCCACCACCAGGAAGAGCAGGCCGGTGGCGAGGCCGTGGTTGAGCATGTAGAGCACCGCGCCGGTGCCGGCCTGGGTGGTGAAGGCGAAGATGCCCACGCCGATGAAGCCGAAGTGCGCGATCGAGGTGTACGACACCAGCCGCTTGAGGTCGTTCTGGCCGACCGCCAGCAGCGCGGCGTAGATGATGCCGATCACGCCGAGCGCCAGCGCCCACGGCGCGAACCAACGCGACGCCTCGGGGAACAGCGGCAGGCAGTACCGCAGGATGCCGAACGTGCCGACCTTGTCGAGCACGCCGACCAGCAGCGCCGCCGCGCCGGCCGGGGCCGCGCCACCGGCGTCCGGCAGCCAGGTGTGGAACGGGAAGAAGGGCGCCTTGATCGCGAAGGCGAGGAAGAAGCCGAGGAAGAGCCAGCGGGCGGTGCCGGTGGAGATGTCCACCTGGCTCAGCGCCTGCCAGTCGAAGGTCTTCCCGCCGACCACCCAGAGGCCGATCACCGCGGCCAGCATGAACAGGCCGCCGACCAGGGAGTAGAGGAAGAACTTCACCGCCGCGTACTGCCGCTGGTGGCCGCCGTAGCTGCCGATGAGGAAGTACATCGGCACGAGCATGACCTCGAAGAACACGTAGAACAGGAAGACGTCGGCGGCGGCGAAGACGCCGATCATCGTGCACTCGAGGACGAGCAGCAGGGCGAAGTAGACCGGCACGGACCGCTTCGACGACTCGGCGTCGTGCCACGACGCCAGGATCACCAGCGGCACCAGGATCGCGATCAGCATCAGCATGACCAGCGCGATGCCGTCGGCGGCGAAGGTGAAGTTGACGCCCCAGTTCGGGATCCACGGGTACGACTCGCGGAACTGGAACCGGTCACCGTCGGCCTGGAAGGTGATCCACATGATCACCGACAGCACCAGCACCAGCAGCGACCAGCCGAACGCCACCTGCTTGGCCAGCTCGGGCGAGCGGCGCGGCAGCAGGGCCACGACCAGTGCGCCGACCAGCGGTGCCACGGTCAGCACCGAGAGGAACGGGAAGTTGGACATTATTCGGCCTTACCTCCGTCGTGACTGCGTGGCCCGCCGGCGGGGGCGGTCGTGTTGAGGTCGATCACGCCAGCCACCCCGCCTGCACCGCCAGGAACGCCGCCACCACGAGCAGCGCGCCGGTCAGGATCGAGGTCGCGTACGACCGCACGAAACCGGTCTGCAGCCGCCGGAGCCGGCCCGATCCACCGCCCACCGCGGCGGCGAGGCCGTTGACCAGCCCGTCGACGCCCCGGTTGTCGAGGAAGACCAGCGCCCGGGTGAGGAAGATGCCCGGCTTCTCGAAGACCGCCTCGTTGACGGCGTCCGTGTAGAGGTTCCGGCGGGCGGCGGTGACCAGCACGCCGGCCGGCTGCGGCGCGGTGGCCGTGCCGGTGCGGAACAGCGCCCAGGCCAGCCCGGCGCCGAGCACGGTGACCAGCAGCGAGAGCGCGGTGATCAGCCAGTGCGCGAGGACCGCCTCGTGCCCCTCCTCCTGGCCGCCCAGCCCGCCGGTGGCCTGCAGCCAGTCCGGCACGGAGGTGGCGAGCAGGAAGCCGGCGCCGACCGACCCGATCGCGAGCAGGACCAGCGGGATGGTCATCAGCTTCGGCGACTCGTGCGGGTGCTCGATGTCCTCGGTCCAGCGGGCCGGGCCGTGGAAGGTGAGCACGAAGAGCCGGGTCATGTAGAAGGCGGTGAGCCCGGCGCCGAGCAGCGCCGCGCTGCCGAAGAGCCAGGCGGTCCAGCCCTCCCGCTCGAACGCGGCCACGATGATCGGCTCCTTGGAGAAGAAGCCGGAGAACGGGAACATGCCGATGATGGCGAGCCAGCCCATCATGAAGGTCAGCCAGGTGACCTTCATGTACTTGGACAGGTTGCCGAAGCGGCGGATGTCCACCTGGTCGTTCATGCCGTGCATCACCGAGCCGGCGCCGAGGAACATGTTGGCCTTGAAGAAGCCGTGCGCCAGCAGGTGCACGATGGCCAGCGCGTACGCCCCGCCGCCGAGCCCGACGCCGAGGAACATGTAGCCGATCTGGCTGACCGTGGACCAGGCCAGCACCCGCTTGATGTCGTCCTTGGCCGCGCCGATGAGGCAGCCCATCAGCAGGGTGAGCGCCCCGACGCTGACTACCACGAGCTGCAGGGTGTGGTTGGCCGAGAAGATCGGGTTGGAGCGGGCGATCAGGTAGACGCCCGCGGTGACCATGGTGGCCGCGTGGATGAGCGCCGACACCGGGGTCGGGCCCTCCATCGCGTCCGGCAGCCACGCCTGGAGCGGGAACTGGCCGGACTTGCCGGCCGCGCCGAGCAGCAGCAGCAGGCCGAGCACCAGCACGGTGGTGCCGGTCAGCGCGCCCACGCCGTTGAAGACCTCGTCGTACTGGGTGGTGCCGAGGGTGGCGAACATGACGAAGATGCCGATGGCCAGGCCGGCGTCGCCGACCCGGTTCATCAGGAAGGCCTTCTTGCCCGCGGTGGCCGCGCTCGGCCGTCCGTACCAGAAGGAGATCAGCAGGTAAGACGCCAGACCGACGCCCTCCCAGCCGAAGTACAGCATCACGTAGTTGTTGCCGAGCACCAGCAGGAGCATCGCGGCGACGAAGAGGTTGAAGTACGCGAAGAACCGCCGGCGGCCCTCGTCGTGCGCCATGTACTCGACCGCGTAGAGGTGGATCAGGAAGCCCACGCCGGTGATCAGCAGCACGAAGACCGCGGCCAGCGGGTCGAAGAGCAGGCCGAAGTCCACCTTGAAGTCGCCGACCGAGATGAACTGCCACAGGCTCTGCTCGACCGACTTGTTCTCCAGGCCACGCAGCTGGAAGAAGTAGGTCAGGCCGAGCACGAAGGCGGCGCCGATGGCGGCCACCCCCAGCCAGTGCCCCCAGCGGTCGGCCCGCCGGCCGAGCAGCAGCAGGATCGCCGCGCTGACCAGCGGGATCGCCACGAGCAGCCAGACGCTGCCCAGCAAGCCCGTGGCCTCTGCGTACCGCACAGTCTCTTCCACTTGCTTGCCCCTTAGTACTTGAGCAGGTTGGCGTCGTCGACGCTCGCCGAGCGTCGAGTCCGGAAGATCGACATGATGATCGCGAGCCCGACCACGACCTCGGCCGCCGCCACCACCATCACGAAGAACGCCATGATCTGACCGTTGAGGTCACCGTTGATCCGGCTGAAGGTGACCAGCGTCAGGTTGGCCGCGTTGAGCATCAG
Organism: Micromonospora sp. GCM10011541; assembly: GCF_042650725.1. Taxonomy (NCBI): domain Bacteria; kingdom Bacillati; phylum Actinomycetota; class Actinomycetes; order Micromonosporales; family Micromonosporaceae; genus Micromonospora; species Micromonospora sp. GCM10011541. The sequence goes on along the minus strand of NZ_JBHSBP010000092.1, from coordinate 46,190 downwards.
CTCGACGCACATGAACAGCACGATGGCGTTGCGCCGGACCAGTACCCCGACGGCGCCGATGGTGAACAGCACCGCGGCGAGGATCAGGTAGTAGTCGGGGGTCATTTCTTGTCCGTCCCCTTCAGCGAGGTCTCCTCGGCGGTCAGCTCACGGACCGGCAGGATGTCCGGCGTGCTGCGCTCGGTCAGCCGGCCGTCGGGCAGGCGGGCCGGGGTGGCCACCGAGGAGGAGGTGGCGAAGACGCCCGGACCGGGCTTCGGACCGGGGTAGTTGCCGGGGCGGAACCGGGCCTTCATGGTGGCGACCTGGTCCATCCGGTCCTCCTTGCGCCGCTCCACGTGCGCCAGCACCATCGCGCCGACCGCGGCCGTGATCAGCAGTGCCGAGGTCAGCTCGAAGGCGAAGACGTACTTGGTGAAGAGCAGCCGGGCGATGCCCTGCACGTTGCCCTCGGCGTTGGCCTGTTCCAGGCCGACCGCCCGGACGCCGTGCAGGGCCCGGTAGAGGCCGCTGCCGACCAGGCTGGCGAAGCCGAGTCCGAGCAGGACCGCGGCGGTCCGCTGCCCGCGCAGCGTCTCGATCAGCGAGTCCGAGGCGTCCCGGCCGACCAGCATCAGCACGAACAGGAAGAGCATCATGATCGCGCCGGTGTAGACGATGATCTGCACCATGCCGATGAACGGACCCGCCTGGAGCACGTAGAACACGCCCAGGCAGAGCATGGTCAGCACCAGCCAGAGCGCGGAGTGCACCGCGTTGCGGGCCCAGACCATGCCGATCGCGCCGATCAGCGCCAGCGGGGCCAGGATCCAGAAGGTCACCGCCTCGCCGCCGGAGACCGAGGCCGCCTCGGCGAGCACCGTCTGCGTGGTCATGCGCCGTCTCCCTTGCCTGCCGCTGCCCGCTGGGCCGCCTGCTCGGCGCCGGGGAAGGTCACGCCGGGGTGCTCCTCCACCTGGTACCGACCGGGGCCCATCGGCGAGTGCTCGGCACCGGCCGAGGTGCCCGGGTTGGTCAGCGAACCGATGTAGTAGTCCTTCTCGCTGTCACCCAGCCGCATCGGGTGCGGCGGCTGCTCCATCCCCGGCAGCAGCGGCGCGAGCAGCTGCTCCTTGGTGAAGATCAGGTCCTGCCGGTTGTCCCGGGCCAGCTCGTACTCGTTGCTCATGGTGAGCGAACGGGTCGGGCAGGCCTCGATGCAGAGCCCGCAGAAGATGCACCGGGCGTAGTTGATCTGGTAGACGCTGGCGTACCGCTCACCCGGGGAGAAGCGCTGCTCCTCGGTGTTGTCGCCACCCTCCACGTAGATCGCGTCCGCCGGGCAGGCCCAGGCGCACAGCTCGCAGCCGATGCACTTCTCCAGCCCGTCCGGGTGCCGGTTGAGGATGTGCCGCCCGTGGTAGCGCGGCGCCGACACCGGCGGCTTGAACGGGTAGTCGGTGGTGACGACCTTCCTGAACATGTGCGAGAAGGTGACTCCGAAACCCTTGAACGTTCCGGTGATCGCGCCCACGTCACACCTCCCTGGAGTCCGAGCCGGCGGCGACGTTGGCCGGCTCCCGCTCGGCGACCACGCGCTTGGTGCGCGGGCTCGGTGGTACCTGCAGGTCCATCGGGGGCAGCGGGAAGCTGCCGTGCGGACGGCTGTTGACCTGTTCCTGGAGCGTCGGCCTCGGCTCCCGCCTGCGACTGGGCCAGAAGAGCGTGGCCAGCAGCAGCACGCCCGCGCCGATCGCGGTGGCGAGCAGCCGGTCCCGGGACTGCCAGTCCTCAATCGAGCGCAGCCCGGACAGGACCAGGATCCAGACCAGGTTGATCGGCAGCAGGACCTTCCAGCCGAAGCGCATGAACTGGTCGTAGCGGAGCCGGGGCAGGGTGCCCCGCAGCCAGACGAAGACGAAGACCAGGATCAGCACCTTGCCGAAGAACCAGAGCATCGGCCACCAACCGGAGTTGGCGCCGGCCCAGAAGGTGGTGATCGGCGCCGGCGCCCGCCACCCGCCGAGGAAGAGCGTGGTGGTGACCGCGGACATGGTCACCATCGAGACGTACTCGGAGAGCATGAACAGCGCGAACTTCAGCGAGCTGTACTCGGTCATGAAGCCCGCGACCAGCTCCGACTCCGCCTCGGGCAGGTCGAACGGCGCCCGGTTGGTCTCACCGACGGTGGCGATGAAGAAGATGATGAAGCTGGGCAGCAGCAGGATCGCGTACCAGCCGGGTGCGGCGACCTCCCAGCCGCCGAGGCTCAGCCGCGTGCCGTGCGCCTGCGCGGCGACGATCCCGCTGGTGGACATCGTGCCGGCGGTCATGAACACCGCCACGATGCTCAGCCCCATCGCGACCTCGTACGAGATCATCTGGGCGCTGGAGCGGAGGCCACCGAGCAGCGGGTACGTCGAGCCGGAGGCCCAACCGCCGAGCACGATGCCGTAGATGCCCATCGAGGAGCAGGCGAGGATCACCAGCACCGCCACCGACACGTCGGTGACCTGCAGCGGCGTGTGGTGGCCGAAGATGCTGACCATCGGGCCGAACGGCACCACCGACAGCGAGGTGACCGCGCAGATCACCGAGATGGTCGGCGCGAAGAAGAAGACCACCTTGTCCGCCGTCCGCGGCAGGATGTCCTCCTTGAAGGCCATCTTCAGGCCGTCGGCGAGCGTCTGGAGCAGGCCGAACGGGCCGACCTGGTTGGGGCCGGGCCGGACCTGCATGTAGCCGACGACCCGGCGCTCGAACCAGACGCCGAGCAGCGTGGCCAGCAGACCGAAGACGAAGGCGAAGACGATCTTGCCGAGGACCAGCCACCACGGATCCTTGCCGAAGTCCGCCAGCGTCGGATCCTGCGCCAGGTAGAGGGCGTTCACTGGATACCCCCGGAGTTGAGGAGGGGACCCGGACGACCGGCCGCGTCCGCGGCGACCGGACCGGTCGCGGCGGGCGCGCTGAGCCGTACGACCGTGCCGGACGTCGCGCCGAGGCTGCGCCGCACGGTCGAGCCGGGTGAGTTGGTCGGCAGCCAGACGACGCCGTCCGGCATCTCGGTGATCGCCGCCGGCAGGGTGAGTGCCCCGCGGTCGGTGCCCACCGTGACCGGGTCACCGTCGGCGACGCCGATCGCCTCGGCGGTGCCCTTGCCCAGCCGGACCACCGGCGGGCGGGCGGTGCCGGCGAGGTGCTCGTCGCCGTCGGTCAGGCTGCCCAGGTCGATCAGCTGGTGCCAGGTGGCCAGCACCGCCTCGCCCGGCCCGGGCTGTTGGACGGCGGCCGGCTCGACCGTGGGGACGGGCGGGCGACCCACCCGGGTCGACGGCAGCGCGCCGAGCTCCCGGCGGACGCTCGTCACGTCGCCAGTGCCGAGCCGGACGTCGAGCTGCGCGGCGAGCGCGTCGAGCACCCGGCCGTCGGTCATCGCGGCGGTTTCCAGCACGGCCTCGAAGGGCCGCAGCCGGCCCTCCCAGTCGAGGAAGCTGCCGGCCTTCTCGACCACCGGCGCGACCGGGAAGACCACGTCCGCCCGGCGGGCCACCGCGCTCATCCGCAGTTCCAGGCTGACCAGGAACGGCACCGCGTCGAGGGCCTGCTCGGCCAGCCGCGGGTCGGCCAGGTCGGCCGGGTCGACGCCGGCCACCACCAGCGCGCCTAGCTGGCCGTTCGCGGCGGCCGTGAGGATGCCGTCGGTGTCCCGGCCGGCCTGGCTCGGGATCACCCCGGCCGCGATGTCCCACGCCTCGCCGAGCTCGGCCCGGGCGGCCGGCTCGGTGACCGGGCGACCACCGGGGAGCAGGTTGGGCAGGCAGCCCGCGTCGACCGCGCCGCGGTCGCCCGCGCGTCGCGGCACCCAGGCCAACTTCGCCCCGGTACGCCGGGCGATGCCCGCCGCGGCGGAGAGCCCGCCCGGCACGGCGCCCAGCCGCTCGCCGACGATCAGGATCGCGCCCGGCGTGCTGAGCGCCTCGGCGACCGTGGCGTGCTCGGCCAGCACGCTGGCCTCCTCGCCGGGCACGACCCGGGCCAGCTTGGCGCCGAGCTTCTCCAGGCCGCGGGTGGCGAACGGCGCCAGCGCGTACACCGTGAGCTTCTTCTTCAGGTGCGCCTTGCGCAGCCGCAGGAAGAGGATCGGGCACTCCTCCTCCGGCTCCACGCCGACCAGCACCACCGCGGGCGCGTTCTCCACGTCCGCGTAGGTGACGTCGGTGACCCCGGCGACGTTGCTGGCCAGGAAGTCGGCCTCCTCGCGGGAGACCGGCCGGGCCCGGAAGTCGATGTCGTTGGTGTTCAGCGCGACCCGGGCGAACTTCGCGTACGCGTAGGCGTCCTCGACGGTCAGCCGGCCGCCGGTGAGCACCGCCGTACCCCGAGCGCCGTCCCGGGCGGCGCGCAGCCCCTCGGCGGCGCGGGTCAGCGCCTCGCTCCAGGACGCCTCGCGCAGCTCACCGGTCCGCTCGTCGCGGACCATCGGGGTGGTGATCCGGTCGAAGGCGCGGGTGTACTGGAAGGCCCACCGCCCCTTGTCGCAGTTCCACTCCTCGTTCACCGCCGGGTCGTCGCCGGCCAGCCGGCGCTGCACCTTGCCGCGCCGCCAGTCGGTGCGCTGGGCGCATCCGGCGGAGCAGTGCTCGCAGACGCTCGGGCTGGAGACCAGGTCGAACGGGCGGGCCCGGAACCGATACTGCGCGCCGGTCAGCGCGCCCACCGGGCAGATCTGCACGGTGTTCCCGGAGAAGTACGAGTTGAACGGCACGTCACCCGCGTCGCCCTCCTCGCCGTACGCGTCGTCCCGGTAGATGTTGATCTCCTCGGCGGACGACCGGCCCATCAGGTCGATGAACTTGTCGCCGGCGATCTCCTCGGAGAACCGGGTGCAGCGCTGGCAGAGCACGCAGCGCTCGCGGTCGAGCAGCACCTGGGTGCTGATCGCCATCGGCTTCTCGTACTCCCGCTTGTGCTCGTGGAAGCGCGAGTCGGTGCGGCCGGTGGACATGGCCTGGTTCTGCAGCGGGCACTCGCCGCCCTTGTCACACATCGGGCAGTCCAGGGGGTGGTTGAGGAGCAGCAGCTCCATCACCCCCTCCTGCGCCTTCTTCGCCACCGGGGAGGTGAGCTGGGTGCGGACCACCATGCCGTCGGCCACCGTCTGGGTGCAGGAGGCGACCGGCTTGCGCTGGCCCTCCACCTCCACCAGGCACTGCCGGCAGGCGCCGGCCGGGGCCAGCAGCGGGTGGTCGCAGAAGCGCGGGATCTCGGTGCCCAACTGCTCGGCGACTCGGATCAGCAGCGCGCCCTTGGGGGCGGTGACCTCGACGCCGTCGATGGTGAGGGTGACGGTCTCGGTCTGCTTGGCTACGTCGGTCATTAGTGGGCTCCCACCAGCTGCTTGTCCGACAGCTTCGGCGCGGTACGTCCCTCGATGTAGTCGAGGTAGTCCTGCTTGAAGTACTTCAGCGACGAGGTCACCGGGCTGGTCGCACCGTCACCCAGACCGCAGAACGAGCGGCCGAGGATGTTGTCGCAGGTGTCGAGCAGGGTGTCCAGGTCCTCGTGGGTGCCCTGGCCGGCGAGGATCCGCCGGTAGACCCGGACCATCCAGTAGTTGCCCTCGCGGCACGGGGTGCACTTGCCGCACGACTCGTGGTGGTAGAACTCCAGCCACCGGTAGGTCGCGTACACCGGGCAGTCCTGGTCGGAGAAGATCTGGGTGGCCGTGGTGCCCAGGATCGAGCCGGCCGCCGCCACCCCCTCGAAGTCCAGCGGCACGTCCAGGTGCTCGGCGGTGAGCAGCGGGGTCGACGACCCGCCCGGGGTCCAGAACTTCAGCTCGTGCCCGGGCTGCATGCCGCCGGCCAGGTCGATCAGCTCGCGCAGGGTGATCCCCATCGAGCACTCGTACTGGCCGGGGTTGGCGATCCGGCCGGACAGCGAGTAGATCATCGGCCCGGAGGACTTCTCCGTGCCCATGGTCTTCCACCAGTCCGCGCCGCCGAGCACGATGTACGGCACGCTGGCGATGGTGCCGACGTTGTTGACCACCGTCGGGCTGGCGTACAGGCCGTGGGTCGCCGGGAACGGCGGGCGCAGCCGGGGCTGGCCCCGGAAGCCCTCCAGCGAGTCCAGCAGCGCGGTCTCCTCACCGCAGATGTACGCCCCGGCGCCGGAGTGCACCACCAGTTCCAGGTCGAAGCCGCTGCCCATGATGTTCCGGCCCAGGTAACCCTTGGCCCGCGCCTCGGCCACCGCGTTGCGCAGCCGGCGCGCGGCGTGCACCGCCTCGCCGCGGATGTAGATGTAGGCGCGGTTGGCCCGGATCGCGTACGACGCGATGATCACGCCCTCGACCAGCGAGTGCGGGTCGTGCGTCATCAGCGGCAGGTCCTTGCAGGTGCCCGGCTCGCCCTCGTCGGCGTTGACCACCAGGTAGTGCGGCTTGCCGTCGCCCTGCGGGATGAAGCCCCACTTCAGACCGGTCGGGAAGCCGGCGCCGCCGCGGCCGCGCAGCCCGGAGTCCTTGATCAGCTGGATCAGGTCGTCCGGGTGGGCATTGAGCGCCTTGCGCAGGGCGGCGTAGCCGTCCAGCTTCTCGTAGGTGCCGATCCGCCAGGCGTCCGGCGACAGCCAGCGCTTGGTCAGCACCGGCGTCAGCTTGGCCAGCGTCTCCGGCCGAGGAGTGGTCACTTCTGGCCCCCCGTTTCGCTCGCGACGGTCGGGCTCGCGCCGTTGGCGCCCGTCGACGCTTCCTTGAGGTTGCGCTCCTGCGCCCCGGCCTCGTCACCGGCGGGCTTGCCGTCGCCGGCCGGCGGGTTGGCCGCCGCGCCGGCGGCCGCCGCCTCCTGGGCGTCGCGCGGCGCCGGCGCGGTGCTGTCCGCCGGGATCTTGGTGCCGGGGGCGTCCGGCACGGCGGTGCGCGCGTCGGGCTGCCGGGTCTCGGCGGTACGCACCTGCGGCGACTTGTCGTCCGGCGCCTTCACGTCCGGGGCCGTGCTGCCGGCCACCGACTCCGGCTCGGCCGGCTCGGCCGTCCCCGCCTTCGCGGCGGGGTTGGCCGCCCCGTCTCCGCCCTTGACCGGGGCGGCGGCGGCCTCGGCGGGGGCGGGCTTGGCCGCCTCGGCCTTCGCCTTCGCCTGCACCGCGGCCTGGTCGGCCTCGGCCTTGCTCCGGATCGGGGTGTTCGGGTCGAAGCCCGGCACCGCGATGCCGTGCTGCTCGGCCAGGCGCAGGCCGCGCAGGCTCGGCTCGCCCGGGCCGCCGTCGGCGACCGCGCCCTCGCGCTCGTCGGCGAAGCCGGCGAGCTGCACGGCCATCTCCTTGAGCGTGCAGAGCCGGGCGCCCCGGGTCGGCATCGGCCGGCCACCGGCGCGCAGCTCCTCGACCACGCCGACCGCGCCCTGCGGGTCGACGCCGTCGAAGAAGTCGTAGTTGACGGTCATCACCGGGCCGTAGTCGCACGCCGCGAGGCACTCGGCGTGCTCCAGGGTGATCTTCCCGTCGGCGGTGGTCTCGTCGTGCCCGACGCCGAGGTGCTCGGCGAGGGTGTCGTAGACCTCCTGGCCGCCCAGCACGTTGCACATCGTGTTGGTGCAGACGCTGACCAGGTAGTCGCCGGTCGGCTTGCGCTTGTACATGGTGTAGAAGGTGGCCACCGCGCCGACCTGGGCCTTGTTCAGCCCGAGCACCTCGGCGCAGAACTCGACGCCGGCCGGGGAGACGTAGCCCTCCTCCGACTGGACCAGGTGCAGCAGCGGCAGCAGCGCCGAGCGGGACCGGTCGGCCGGGTAGCGGGCGATGATCTCCCGCGCCCGCTCGCGCGTCTGCTCAGTGAAAGTCGTCATCGGTCACAACCACCCATCACGGGGTCCAGCGAGGCGCCACCGGCGATCACGTCGGCGATCAGGCCGCCCTCGGCCATCGCCGGGAGGGCCTGGAGGTTGACGAAGCTCGGCTCCCGGTAGTGCACCCGGTAGGGCCGGGTGCCGCCGTCGGAGACCGCGTGCACGCCCAGCTCGCCGCGGGGCGACTCGATGCCGACGTACACCTGGCCCGGCGGGACCCGGAAGCCCTCGGTGACGAGCTTGAAGTGGTGGATCAGCGACTCCATCGACTGACCCATGATCTTGGCGACGTGCTCCAGCGAGTTGCCCATGCCGTCGACGCCGATGGCGAGCTGCGCCGGCCAGGCGATCTTGCGGTCGGCCACCATCACCGGGCCCGGCTTCAACCGGTCGAGGGCCTGCTCGACCAGCTTCAGCGACTCCCGGATCTCGGCGAGCCGGACCTGGTAGCGGCCCCACACGTCGCCGTCCGGATGGGTCGGCACGTCGAACTCGTACGTCTCGTAGCCGCAGTACGGCATGGTCTTGCGCAGGTCCCAGGCGAGACCGGCGGAACGGAGCACCGGACCGGTGACGCCGAGCGCCAGGCAGCCGGTCACGTCCAGCACCGCGACGCCCTTGGTCCGCTCGGTCCAGATCGGCTGCCCGGAGAGGAGGTCCTCGTACTCCTTGAGCTTCTTCGGCATCATCTTGAGGAAGTTCCGGATCTTGACGATCGCGTCGTCCGGCACGTCCTGCGCCACGCCGCCCGGCCGCACGTACGCGTGGTTCATCCGCAGGCCGGTGATGGTCTCGAAGATGTCGAGGATGTGCTCCCGCTCGCGGAAGCCGTACAGCATGATCGAGATCGCGCCCAGCTCCATGCCGGTGGTGGCCAGCCAGACCAGGTGCGAGGAGATCCGGTTCAGCTCCATCATCAGCACCCGGATGGTGTTCGCCCGCTCGGTCACCTCGTCGGTGATGCCGAGCAGCTTCTCCACCGCCAGCGCGTACGCCGTCTCGTTGAACAGCGGCGCGAGGTAGTCCATCCGGGTCACGAACGTCGAGCCCTGGACCCAGTTGCGGTACTCCAGGTTCTTCTCGATGCCGGTGTGCAGGTAGCCGACGACCGAGCGGGCCTCGCGGACCGTCTCGCCCTCCAGCTCCAGGATCAACCGGAGCACGCCGTGCGTGGACGGGTGCTGCGGACCCATGTTGACGACGATCCGCTCGTCGTTGATCGGGTCGGTGCCGGAGACGACCTGGTCCCAGTCCCCACCGGTGACGGTGAAGACCCTGCCCTCGGTGGTCTCGCGCTCGGTCGCGTAGTTCGACGTGGTCACTGGTAGGACCTCCTACGGTCCGGCGGGGGGATTTCCGCACCCTTGTACTCGACGGGGATGCCGCCGAGCGGGTAGTCCTTGCGCTGCGGATGCCCCTCCCAGTCGTCCGGCATGAGGATCCGGGTCAGGTTGGGGTGGCCGTCGAAGACGATGCCGAACATGTCGTACGCCTCCCGCTCCTGCCAGTCGGCGGTCGGGTAGACGGCGGTGACGCTCGGCAGGTGCGGGTCCTCGACGGAGACCGCGGCCTCCAGCCGAACCCGGCGCCGGTAGGTCATCGAGGTGAGCTGGTAGACCACGTGCAGGCGGCGCTCGTCCGCACCCAGGTAGTCCACCCCGGACACCGAGGAGCACAGCTCGAAGCGGAGCGCCAGGTCGTCCCGCATCACCTGGCAGACCTCGGCGATCCGCTCGGGGCGGACGTGCAGGGTCAGCTCGCCGCGGTCGACGACGACCTTCTCGATCGCGTCGCCGAAGGCGGGGTACGCCTCCTCCAGCGCGTCGCGGACCTCGTCGAAGTAGCCGCCGTACGGCCGGGGGGTCTCCTCGACCGGCTTGCGCTGGCGGACCAGGCCGCCGTAGCCGGAGACGTCGCCGGTGCCGTGCATGCCGAACATGCCGCGCCCGGCCGGGCTGGCCGGCGGGTACTCGGCCGGTGCGCCGCTGGTGGCGCCGGCCGGGGTGGTCGGCACCGGCACGCCGCCGTTCGCCTTGTTGTCAGGTGCGGTCATTTCTTCACGCCCTCCTGCGGGTGGAGGTGGTTCTGTGCCTTCATCCAGTTCTCGATCCGCAACTGCTCCTCGCGCCCCTCGCGGACCGCCTTCGTCCACTCGGCACGCCGGGCCTTGTCGTTGCGGTACGACGACGGCATCGAGCCGTACGGCACGACGGGCACGTCACCGCGCTCCTTGCGGGCCTCCAGCATCTTGCGGCCGTTCGCGCCCAGCGGCTCGTACATGATCTTCTCGCGGAGCTTGAGGATCGCGTCGATGAGCATCTCCGGCCGGGGCGGGCAGCCCGGGAGGTACATGTCGACCGGCACCACGTGGTCGACGCCCTGGACGATCGCGTAGTTGTTGAACATGCCGCCGCTGCTCGCGCAGACGCCCATGGAAAGCACCCAGCGGGGCTCGGCCATCTGGTCGTAGATCTGGCGCAGCACCGGGGCCATCTTCTGGCTCACCCGGCCGGCGACGATCATCAGGTCCGCCTGGCGGGGCGAGGCGCGGAAGACCTCCATGCCCCAGCGGCCCATGTCGTAGTGCGGACCACCGGCCGCCATCATCTCGATGGCGCAGCAGGCCAGGCCGAAGGTGGCGCCCCAGACGGACGACTTCCGCGACCAGTTGACCAGCTTCTCCACGGAGGTGAGCAGGACGCCGGCGGGAAGCTTCTCCTCGATACCCATCTGCCGTACCTCCCTCAGTCCCAGTCCAGGCCGCCGCGCCGCCAGACGTAGGCGTAGGCGACGAAGACCGCGACGATGAACATGACCATCTCCACGAAGCCGAAGATCGGCAGGGCGTCGAAGGAGACCGCCCAGGGGTAGAGGAAGATGATCTCGATGTCGAAGACGATGAAGAGCATCGCCGTCAGGTAGAACTTGACCGGGAACCGGCCACCGCCGACCGGCTGCGGGCTCGGCTCGATGCCGCACTCGTACGCCTCGAGCTTGGCCTTGTTGAAGCGCCGGGGACCGGCGAAGCGGGCGGCGGCCACGGAGAACAGCGCGAACCCCGCGGCGAGGGCGAACAGCCCGATGATCGGTGCGTAAGGCGAGAGCGTCATCGTTATCTCCTGCTCGTCCTTCCCTGCCCTCGGTGGCTGGCCAAAATCACACTATTCACGTCCCTCACGACCTCGGCCGGCGGGGGGTCGATCTTTTGTCGGATCCCGGCCGTCGCCGGCCGGGAACCCGTTGTCAGACGGCGGGCGCGACCTTCGTCATGGCGTTGATGACCCGGTCCATCGAGTCGCCACCGCGCGGATCGGTCAGGTTGGCCAGCAGCTTGAGCACGAAGCGCATCAGCGTCGGGTGCGGCATGCCGTGCTTGGTGGCGAGCCGCATGATCTCCGGACGGCCGATCAGCTTCACGAAGATGCCGCCGAGCCGGTAGTAGCCCCCGAAGCGGGCCTTCAGCTCCTGCGGATATGCCATCAGCGCCCGTTCCCGCTCGGCGCCGGCCGGCCGGGCGAGCGCCTGCACCGCGATCTCCGCGGCCAGCTCGCCGGACTCCATCGCGTACGCGATGCCCTCGCCGTTGAACGGGTTGACCATGCCGCCGGAGTCGCCGACCAGCATGACCCCGCGGGTGTAGTGCGGAACGCGGTTGAAGCCCATCGGCAGCGCGGCGCCGAGGATCGGGCCCTCCGCGTTCGCCTCGTCGGTCATCCCCCAGTCCTCGGGGGTGTTGGCCAGCCAGTCGGTGAGCAGCCGCCGGTAGTTCGTCCTGCCGAACGCGGAGGAGGAGTTCAGCACGCCGAGGCCGACGTTGACCCGCCCGTCGCCCAGGCCGAAGATCCAGCCGTACCCGGGGAGCAGGTTGTCGCCACTGTCCTTGCTGCGCAGCTCCAGCCACGACTCCAGGTAGTCGTCGTCGTGCTTGGCCGGCGAGCGGTAGTAGCGCCGGACGGCCACCCCGATCGGCCGGTCCTCCCGCTTGGCCAGCCCGAGGGCGAGCGGGAAGCGGCCGGACACGCCGTCCGCGGCGACCACCAGCGGGGCGTGGAAGGTGGCCGGCTCCTTCTCCGGGCCGACCTCGGCCTGCACGCCGATCACCCGATCGTCGGCGTCGAGCACCGGGCCGATGACGTTCACGCTGGTACGCAGCTTCGCCCCGGCCGAGACGGCACGCTGGGCGAGCAGGTCGTCGAAGTCGAGCCGGGTGCGGACCAGGCCGTAGTTGGGGAAGCTGGCCAGGTCGGGCCAGTCCAGTTCGAGGCGTACCCCGCCGCCGATCACCCGCAGGCCCTTGTTGTGCAGCCAGCCGGCCTCGGGCGAGGTGTCCACGCCCATCCGGATGAGCTGCCGCACGGCGCGCGGGGTGAGCCCGTCGCCGCAGACCTTCTCCCGGGGGAACTCGGTCTTCTCCAGCAGCAGCACGCGGACGCCGTGCCGAGCCAGGTGGTACGCGGTCGCCGATCCTCCGGGACCGGCGCCCACGACGATCACGTCGGCGTCGTTCTCCACCGCGGTCATCTGCGCCTCCTCCCGCATGCTCGTGAAATGCTTCACAAGCCGATCGGGTTGGAGTCTATGACCGGGGTTACACCGGTAGGCGGTGAGGGGTACCTAACTTCGTGGAAACGCGCCGGTAGGGGCCCACTTCGGCGTCAGGGCAGGGTGTGGGCGGCCGTGTCCAGCCCGGCATCGACCCGGATCGCCTCGGGCAGGTGGTCCCGCAGCGCGCCTCCGGCGGCGCGGTCGAGCGCGGCGAGCACCTCGGCGACCACCTGACGGACGTCGGCGGGATCGGCGCCGGCCAGCTCCTTGAGCTGCGCGATGAGTTCCGCGGCGTCGTCGTCGGTGGCCGCCGTCGCGGCCGCCTGGTCTCGTCCCGTCATGGGGCGAGCCTACGGGGCAAAGTGGACTAAAAACGTATATTCACGAAAAAGACGCTTCTCTGGCCCGCGAGGCTTGCGACGCCGCGCCGGGTCAGTCGCGGATCGCGCGGTGCAGCGCCACCACGCCGCCGGTGAGGTTCCGCCAGGCCACCCGGCCCCAGCCGGCCGCGCCGATCCGCGCGGCCAGCGCCGCCTGGTCGGGCCAGGCCCGGATCGACTCGGCGAGATAGACGTACGCGTCGGGGTTGCTGGAGACCGCGCGGGCCACCGCCGGCAGGGACCGCATCAGGTACGACAGGTAGACGGTCCGGAAGGCCGGGTTGACCGGGGTGCTGAACTCGCAGACCACCAGCCGGCCGCCCGGCCTGGTCACCCGGGCCAGCTCGCGCAGCGCGGCGTCGGTGTCGTTGACGTTACGCAGCGCGAAGGAGATGGTCACCGCGTCGAAGCTGGCGTCGGCGAACGGCAGCCTCAGCGCGTCCCCGGCCAGCAGCGGCACCTGCGGACGGGTCCGCTTGCCGGCGTGCAGCATGCCCAGCGACAGGTCCGCCCCCACCGCGTACGCCCCGGAGTGGGCCAGTTCCTCGGTCGAGACGCCGGTGCCCGCGCCCACGTCCAGCACCCGCTCGCCGGGGCGCAGCCCGAGCGCCGCCCGGGTGGCCCGCCGCCAGAACCGGTCCTGCCCGAAGGAGAGCACGGTGTTGGTCAGGTCGTAGCGGGCCGCCACGCCGTCGAACATCGCGGCGACCTCGTGCGGCTGCTTGTCCAGGCTGGCGCGCTGGCCCTGCGGGGTACGGCTCACCCCTCCACTCTGCCAGCCGGTCCCCAGCCGACGGTGGACGGGTACCCGTCGCCGGGCGGAGCGGACGTCACGACCGGAAGGGACAGCAGGGGCGGGATGGTGACCCATCCCGCCCCTGCTGCCGTGCGTTATGTGAACGGCCCTCGCGGGCCGATGGAGGACGATCGTGGAGAGCTCGCCGTGCGGCGAAGGAAGCTACGAGCCGGCACGTTAGCGGCACGCGATCACGACCGCCACTCCCCGCGCCGAACCCTGACCGTTCGGCCGACCGCCCCGCGGCTCGGGACGGTCGACCGCGCGGGACGTCGCGGGCAGGGGTCAGTTGACCTCGACGAGCGGGAGCGACTTCCCGACCCCGCCACCCGGAATGGCGATCGAGGAGAAGTGCGAGACCACCCGGTCGTCGCTCGGGTCGTCGGCCGGCGTGCGGTGCACGGCGAGCCGGTTGTAGAGGGTGTCCCGCTGCGCCGGGATCCGGTCGGCCGAGCGGATCATCCCGATCAGCTCGTGCAGGTTGGAGCGGTGCCGGGCGCCCGCGGAGGAGATGACGTTCTCCTCCAGCATGATCGAGCCGAGGTCGTCCACGCCCATGTGCAGGGCGAGCTGGCCGGCATCCTTGCCGGTGGTCAGCCAGGAGGCCTGCAGGTGCGGCACCGTCTCGAAGAAGAGCCGGGCCACCGCGACCAGCCGCAGGTACTCCAGGGTGGTGGCCTGGGTGCGGCCCTTCAGGTGGTTGTTCTCCGGCTGGTACGTCCACGGGATGAATGCCCGGAAGCCCTGGGTGCGGTCCTGCACGTCGCGGATCATCCGCAGGTGCTCGATCCGCTCGGCGTTGGTCTCGCCGGTGCCCATCATCATCGTCGCGGTGGACTCGACGCCCTGCCGGTGCGCCAGCTCCATCACCTCGAGCCAGCGCGCCCCGGACTCCTTCAGCGGGGCGATCGCCTTGCGCGGGCGGTCCGGCAGCATCTCCGCGCCGGCCCCGGCGATCGAGTCCAGGCCGGCTGTCTTGATCCGGGCGATGGCCTCGTCGAGGCTGACGCCGGAGACCTTGGCCATGTGCAGGATCTCGCTCGGGCCGATGGAGTGGATGGCGAGCTGCGGGTACGCCTTCTTCACCGAGGAGAAGAGCTCCTCGTAGTACTCGACGCCGTAGTCCGGGTGGTGGCCACCCTGGAGCATCACCTGGGTGGCGCCCAGCTCGACCGCCTCGCCGCAGCGGCGCAGGATCTCCTCGGTCGGGTGGGTCCACCCTTCCTTGTGCTTCGGCGCCCGATAGAACGCGCAGAACTTGCACGCCGTCACGCAGACGTTCGTGTAGTTGATGTTGCGGTCGATCAGGTAGGTGACGATGTTGTCCGGGTACCGCCGCCGGCGCACCGCGTCCGCCGCCTCGCCGAGCGCGTGGAAGGGCGCCTCGGTGTAGAGCAGCAGGGCCTCCTCGGGCGTGATGCGCCCGCCGTCCGCGCCGCGCTGCAGGATGTCGTCGATCTCCCGGCTCACCGTCACGCCCCCGAGCCTACGTCGCCGGTTCCGACCCGGCGACGCGCGGCCGCCCGATGTGACGTCCTCGGCCTTCGGTCCTGCCAGGGCCACGGGGCGTTACGCCGGCATCCGCTCCGACACCCCGATCCGCCGCCTTTGCTCTGCTTCAAGACACGCAACAGCCACCCAAAGTAAGCGGGCTCTTCTCGTCATGCCGGGCGGTCAAGGAGAGAAGAGCTGATCAGGGCGGTGTTGCCTCTGCTGAAGCAGAGCAAAGGCCGGAACAGGGGATGTCACGCTCGACCGCGGCCGTCACCCAGCGCAACCTTCGACGCGACCCGCCCAGGGATCACGCGTCGTAGTCGACCGTCAGCTTGTCGGTGACCGGGCTCGACTGGCAGGTGAGGACGTAGCCGGCGGCCACCTCGTCCGGCTCCAGTGCGTAGTTGCGGGCCATGGTCACCTCGCCGGAGACGACCTTCGCCTTGCAGGTGGAGCAGACGCCGCCCTTGCAGGCGTACGGCAGCTCGCCGCGGACCTTGAGCGCGGCGTCCAGCACCCGCTCGTCACGGCCCATCGTGAAGTTCGACGCGCGGCCGTCCAGCACGATCGTCACCTCGGCCCCCGCGCCGGGCTCGTCGCCCGGGCGGCGCACCGGCTCCGGCGGCGCGTCGACGTGGAACAGCTCCGTGTGCACCGCCGACTCCGCCAGCCCACGGCCGGTCAGCACCGCCTTCGCGTCCACCACCATCCCGTACGGGCCGCAGAGGAACCACTCCTCGATCGCGTCGCCCGGCACGATGGTGTCCAGCAGCCGGCCCAGCCGGTCGGCGTCGATCCGCCCCGACAGCAGCGGCGACTCGCCCTGCTCGCGGGAGAGCACGTGCACCAGGTGCAGCCGGGTCGGGTAGCGGTCCTTCAGGTCCGCCAGCTCCTCCGCGAACATCACCGTGTTGGCGGTGCGGTTGCCGTACACCAGGGTGAAGGTGCTGGCCGGCTCGACGGCCAGCGCGGTCGCGACCAGCGCGAGCACCGGGGTGATGCCGGAACCGGCGACCAGCGCGCCGTAGTGGCGCACCCGGTCGGGCGCGAACGCCGTGGTGAAGTGCCCCAACGGGGGCAGCACCTCGACGGTGTCGCCGCCGCGCAGCGCACCGCAGGCGAACGCGGAGAAGGCGCCGCCGGGGATCTCCCGCACCCCGATCCGCAGCCGGCCGTGCCGGGCCAGGTCGTCCGGAGTGGAGCAGATCGAGTACGACCGCCGCACCTCCTCCCCGCCCGCACCCGTGCGCCGCACGGTCAGGTGCTGGCCGGCGGAGAACGCGAAGGTCTCCCGCAGCTCCGCCGGCACGGCGAAGGTGACCGCCACGGAGTCGTCGGTGAGCCGGTCGACGGCGGCCACGGGAAGCGGGTGGAAGGCCGGCCGGCGACGGACCGGTCGGGTGATGGTGACAGTCACAGCGCCTTCAGGTGGTCGAAGGGTTCGGAGCAGGAGCGGCAGCGCCACAGCGCCTTGCACGCGGTGGAGCCGAAGCGACTGACCTGCTCGGTCTCCGGGGAGCCGCAGCGCGGGCAGCGCACGGCGAGGGTCAGCGGCACGACGTTGCCGGCGCTGACCGGTGCCGGCGGGGCGATGCCGGCGGCGGCGAGCTTCGCCCGGCCGCTGTCGGAGATCCAGTCGGTGCTCCAGGCCGGGCTGTAGACCGTACGGACGTCGGCGTCCGGGTGGCCGGCGGCGGCGAGCGCCCGGCGGATGTCCGCCCGGATCACGTCCATCGCCGGGCAGCCGGTGTAGGTGGGGGTGATGGTGACGACGACCCGGCCGGTGGCCGGATCCTCCTCGACCGCCCGCAGGATGCCCAGCTCGTCGATGGTGATGACCCGGATCTCCGGGTCCACCACCGCCGCCGCGGCCGCCCTGGGGTCGGTCACCACTTCGCCCCCGGATGCGCCCGGTGCAGCACCTGCATCTCGGCCAGCAGGTAGGAGAGGTGCTCGGTGTGCACGCCGTCCCGCCCACCACCGGGCGTCCAGCCGGTCTCGGGCCGGGTGAGCGTCGCCTCGGCGAGCACGGCGGAGACCGTGGCGTCGTAGTCGGCCCGCAGGGTGGCCGGGTCGACCGGCGCCGCCGGGTCCGCCGCGAACAGCTCATGGGTGTACGGCCAGACCTCGTCGACCGCGGCCTGCATGCGACGGTGCGACTCCCCGGTGCCGTCGCCGAGCCGCTTCACCCAGAGCGCGGCGTGGTCCAGGTGGTACGCCGACTCCTTGCGCGCCTTCGCCCCGATCGCGGCCAGCCGCTCGTCGGCGCAACCGGCCAGCGCGGTGTAGAGCGGCAACTGGTACGCCGACAGGAAGAACAGCTTCGCCATGGTGACCGCGAAGTCGCCGTTGGGCAGCTCGACCAGGAGGCAGTTGCGGAACTCCCGGTCGTCGCGAAGGAACGCCAGCGCATCCTCGTCCCGGCCGGCGCCCTCCAGCTCACCCGCGTACGTCAGCAGCAGCCGGGCCGCGCCGAGCTGGTCGAGGGCGATGTTCGCCAGGGCGATGTCCTCCTCCATCTCCGGCGCGCGGGAGGTCCACTCGCCGAGCCGCTGCGCCGCGATCAACGCGTCGTCGCCGAGGGAGAGGACGAAGTCGAAGGAGCCGGTCACAGGTGGGCCACCCCGTCCGGGAGCTCGTAGAAGGTGGGGTGGCGGTAGACCTTGTCGGCGGCCGGGTCGAAGAAGGCGTCCTTCTCGTCCGGGCTGGACGCGGTGATCGCGGCCGCCGGCACCACCCAGATCGAGACGCCCTCCTGACGGCGGGTGTAGACGTCCCGCGCGTTGCGCAGGGCCAGCTCCGCGTCGGGGGCATGCAGGCTGCCGACATGGGTGTGCGACAGCCCGCGCCGGGCCCGGACGAAGACCTCCCAAAGAGGCGACGATTCCCTGCTCACGCGGCCACCTTCTCCTTGTTGTTCGCCGACCGCTTCGCGGCGTACGCGGCGGCGGCCTCGCGCACCCAGGCGCCGTCGGCGTGGGCGCGGCCGCGGTGTTCCATCCGCTGCCGGTTGCACGGCCCGTTGCCCTTGATCACCTGCATCAGCTCGTCGTAGTCGGGCTGGGTGTAGTCGTACGCCTGGCGCTCGTCGTTCCAGCGCAGGTCCGGGTCGGGGATGCGCAGGCCCAGGATCTCGGCCTGCTGCACGCACATGTCCACGAAGCGCTGCCGCAGGTCGTCGTTGGAGAATCGCTTGATCTTCCAGGCCATGGACTGCGCCGAGTGGGTCGAGTCTCCGTCCGGCGGTCCGAACATGGCCAGTGACGGGTACCACCAGCGGTCGACCGCGTCCTGGGCCATCGCCTTCTGCCCGGGGGTGCCGTGCGCCAGGGTGTGCAGGATCTCGTACCCCTGGCGCTGGTGGAACGACTCCTCCTTGCAGACCCGGATCATCGCGCGGGCGTACGGGCCGTAGGAGCAGCGGCAGAGCGGGACCTGGTTGACGATCGCCGCGCCGTCCACCAGCCAGCCGATCGCGCCCACGTCGGCCCAGGTCAGCGTCGGGTAGTTGAAGATCGAGCTGTACTTCTGCCGGCCGCTGATCAGCAGCTCGACCAGCTCGTCCCGGCTGACCCCCAGGGTCTCCGCCGCGGCGTAGAGGTAGAGGCCGTGGCCGGCCTCGTCCTGCACCTTGGCCAGCAGGATCGCCTTGCGCTTCAGCGAGGGGGCGCGGCTGATCCAGTTCCCCTCGGGCTGCATCCCGATGATTTCGGAGTGTGCGTGCTGCGCGATCTGCCGGATCAGCGTCTTCCGGTACGCCTCGGGCATCCAGTCGCGCGGCTCGATCTTCTGATCGGCGTCGATCACGTCCGCGAAGTACGCCTCGAGGTCCTCGTCAGGGGCCGGCCCGCCGCGCCGGGCCCGGGCGGCGGCCTCCCGCAGCGCCGCCTCGGCCGCCTCGACCTCGCCGAGCAGGCCACCGCCGGGCGCGTCGTCCGGCGCGGAGAAGTCGTTGCCATACATGAGGCCAGTGTTACAGCTCGCGACCGATGACACCAGAGGGTGTAACAGGAAACCGGCCACACCTTCCGTCGCCGGCTGACCGCTCCCAGTGAAAGCCGCCGACCTGCGCAAACCTGTGAGTTGGGCCACTGCGGGAAGGGGAATCCTCCCAACGGCGGCATAGCGGCAGATTGCCCCGCCTTCACGGCGAGTTGACAGGCGGCAGGCCCTGGCGTCGGGCCTGTCCGGAAGTAGACTTCCCCCGGCACACCGATCGGCTGCTGACGATCGCCACCGGCTCACGGCCATTCCCCCGGCCCCGGCGATCAGGCCGTACCCATTCGGAAAAGCCGGTCCCCCCGGCCAGACATCTGGAGCTCACCCACTCATGCGACCTCGCGTGACCATGGTGCTCGCCATCGTGGCGGTCCTTCTCGGTGGCGTCATGCTGGTGCCCGCCGCGTACGCCCGCCTCTCCGGTGGGAGCGCCCTCGCCAGCATCGGCGGCATCGGCGGCGGGGAGAACGTGCCCGCTCCCGCGCCCACCACGCCGCCCCCGCCGACCCTGGCCGCCGGCCCGGTCTCGGTGGACTTCAAGGGGAAGTTCTTCTCCTGGGCGCTGATGGACCGGAAGACCGGGGAGATCAGCGGCGCGCAGAACATGACCGCGACCAATTCGACCGAGTCGATGATGAAGGCGTGGATCGTCTCCGACTACCTTCGGCAACTCGGCGACAAGCCGCTGAGCGCGACCCGGAAGAAGCAGATCGTCACCGCCATCCGGGACAGCAACGACATCTCCGCCGAGTCGCTCTACAACGCCGGCGGGCGCCGGCCAGTGCTGGAGCGGCTGATCAAGATGTGCAAGCTGACCGACACGAAGATCGAGCCGACCAAGGCGAAGTGGGCGTACACCCAGATGTCGCCGCAGGACGCGGTGCGGATGGGTGACTGCATCGGTGACGGCACCGCCGCCGGACGGAAGTGGACGGGTTTCGTCCTCAGCGAGATGACCAAGGTCCGGGGTGACGTCGAGGACCAGCAGACCACCCAGGGCGGTGGCCGGTGGGGGATCATCGACGGCCTGCCGGACGAGATCAAGGCGCAGGGACCGGTCAGCATCAAGAACGGGTTCACCATGCTCTGGGCGGACGTCCAGTGGCACGTCAACTGCCTCGCGGTGACTGACAAGTGGACCCTCGCGGTGATGATGCGCTACCCGCAGAAGCTCGGCCTGGCGTACGGCGCCAAGGTCTGCGCCAGCGTCACCACCCAGCTCGTCACCCCGCAGCCTGGCGCGGCCCTGAAGGTGCCGCAGCAGCCGGTCGGGAAGCTCTGATGGCTGGCACCCGGCGCCGTCCGGGCAACGACCACCGGCCGCTCATGTACGGCGCGGTCGCCGTCATCCTGGTCGGACTGGTGCTCGTCTCGCTCCGGGTGGTGCCCGGCTCCCCGCTGCGCCCGGCGGCCGGCTCCTACTCGGCCGGGTCGCCCGGCCGGTCCACCAGCGCGGCCACCGACCGCAGCAGCCGATCCCAGCCGACCCCGTCGCCGTCCCCCTCCCTGGAGCCGCTGCCGTTCCAGGCCCAGGAGCTCGACCTCGACATCAAGGGCTGGTACGCCTGGAGCGTGCTGGACAAGCGGACCGGCCAGATCATCGGTTCCAAGAACATGGGTGAGACCAGCACCACCGCCTCGATGATCAAGTCCTGGATCGTCGCCGACTACCTGCGCCGGGCGGACGAGGCCGGCCAGACCCCGAGCAGCGCCAAGCTCGCCGATGCCACCCAGATCATCCGGGACAGCGACAACACCCGGGCCGAGCAGTTCTACAACAACGTCGGCCGGTCGGCCTCGATCAAGCGACTGCTCTCGACCTGCGAGCTCACCGACAGCAAGGTGGCCGCGGACGGCGGCTGGAGCCGGACGAACCTGTCCCCCCGGGACACCGCGCGGCTGGGGCTGTGCATCTCGGACGGCCGGGCCGCCGGGCCGAAGTGGACGAAGTGGCTGCTCAACGAGATGCGGCTGGTCCGCGGCGCCGGCGATTTCGGCATCCGCAAGGCGTTCCCGGCCGCCGAGCAGAAGACCATCGCGATCAAGAACGGCTGGATCGACCGCACGCGGGAGCAGGAGATGCACATCAACTGCCTCGCCATCGGCGACACCTGGACGATGGGCGTGATGGTCCGCTACCCGATCAACATGGGCTACGAGTACGGCATGAAGAACTGCCAGAAGATCACCGAGGCGCTGCTCCGCCCGGCCACCTGAGCCGTCTCCGCTTCGCCGACGTGGCGGTGTCCCGACCCGGGATGCCGCCACGTCGTCGTTTCAGACCGGCCGGCAGAACCGGAGCGGCCGGCCTGGTCAGCCGGCGAAGAACTCGGGGCCGCCCTCGGGCAGGGCGGGGACCTCGCCGATCGCGGCGGCTCGCCGGGCGAACTCGCGCAGGCCGGCCACCTGCCGCTCGCCCAGGGAGAAGTCGAGGGTGCGGAAGTAGGTCGCCAGGGTCGCCGCGTCGAACGGCTCCCACCGGGCGGCCGCCTCGGCGACCTGGTCCAGCTCGGCCAGGCAGAGGTCACGCGAGCGCAGGAACGCCTCGTGCACCTCCTTGACCATGCCGGGGTGGGCGGCGGCGAAGTCGCGGCGGACCGCCCAGACGGCGAAGACCATCGGCAGCCCGGTCCAGTCCCGCCAGGCCTGGCCGAGGTCGGTGACCGCCAGGCCCCGGCGGGGCGCCTCGTAGAGGGCGCGCAGCGCCACGTCCCCGATCACCACCCCGGCGTCGGCCTCCAACAGCATCTGGGTCAGGTCCGGCGGGCATCGGAAGTACTCGGGGCGGACGCCGTACCGCTCGGCGAGCAGGAGCTGGGCCAGCAGGACGCCGGTCCGGGAGGTCGAGCCGAGCGCGACCCGGCGGCCGTCCAGCTCGGCGAGGGGCTTGGTGGAGACCACGTTGACGGAGAGGACCGGGCCGTCGCTGCCGACCGCGAGGTCCGGCAGGAGCAGCAGCTCGTCGGCGTGCCGCAGGTACTCCACCTGCGAGATCGGCCCGATGTCCAGGTCGCCGGCGACCAGCGCGGCGTTCAGCCGGTCCGGCGAGTCCTTGTGCAGGTCGACGTCGAGCAGCGCGCCGGACCGCATCAGCCCCCAGTAGATCGGCAGACAGTTCAGGAACTGGATGTGTCCGACACGGGGGCGGGTGATGCGGTCAGCCATGCCCCGACCGTATCCCCGCCGCCGACGGCCGGCTCACCGGGATGGCGTCGGAGTGGCCAACTCCGCAGCCGCCACGCGGTCGACCGCCGGGCCGCGCTCGTCCGGTCGGGCCACGGCCGCCCGCTCGGCGCGGACCGCCCGGCGGACCGGGACCGCCACCGCGGCGACCACGAGCAGGCCGGCCACCCCGCAGCCGGCGACCAGCGGCCGGGGTTCGGCCAGCTCCAGCAGCAGGCCGCCGACCAGGAACCCGGCCATCCCGGCCCCCTGGACCGCGGCGCCGAAGACGGCGAACGCCCGGCCCCGGGACGCCTCGGGAACCCGGCGGGCCAGCAGCAGGTTGTTGAAGACGTTGTCGCCCCCGTTGGCCACCCCGCCGAGCAGCCAGATCGGCACGAGCAGCGCCGCTTACGGCACCGCCGCCGAGGCCAGGACCGCCAGGCAGCAGCCGCCGAGCAGGGCCAGACCGGCGCCGAGCAGCGCGCCGTCGTCCACCAGCCGCCGGGCGAGCCGGGCGAAGAGCCAACCGCCGAGCACGATGCCGAGCGTCCAGGCGCCGGTCACCACGCCGTACACGGTGGTGGAGCTGCCCAGCGTCTCCCGGATGAAGAAGACCTCGATCACGTTGATCGCCCCGACCGCACCGATCACCGCGGCGAGGGTGCCGACCATCACGACCAGCAGCGGGTCGCGGCGCAACCGCCAGCCGGTCGTGGCCGTCCCGGGCCCGGTGGCCGCCGGGTCCGCCCGTCGGGAGCCGCCCCGTCGGGTACGGATGAGCAGCCCGGCCGCCACCAGCGCGAGGTAGCTGCCGGCGTCGACGAGCAGTGGCAGGCGCGCGCCGAACTCGCCGACCAGCACCCCGGCCAGCGCCGGCCCGGCGCGCGCCGAGGGTGCCGGCGGTCTGGTTGAGGGCGCTCGCCCGGGGCAGGTCCGCGGCCCGGACCATGGCGGGCACCAGCGCGGCGAGCACCGGCTGGGTGACCGCGAGCCCGGCGGCGAGCAGCGCCACCAGAGCGATGACCAGGACCGGATCGTCGGCGTACGCGAGGGCGAGGCAGACCCCGGCCTGGGCGAGCCCGGCGATCACCAGCAGGAGCCGGCTGTCCACCCGGTCGGCGAGGCGTCCGGTCAGCGGGGCGAGCGCCACCAGCGGCAGGGTGGCCGCGAGCAGCAGGCCGGAGACTGCCAGGCCGCCCGCCCCGGCGGACTGCAGGGCCAGGGTGAGGGCGCTCGCGGCGAGAAAGTCCCCACAGCTGGAGATGCCCCGCGCGGCCGTGGTGAGCGCCGGATATTCGGTTGCCCACCCAGCTGACGGGAGTAGGCTGCCCTGTCCCGCCTGACGGCCGAGGTGTGTAGCACCGCACCGGACGTCCCCGCGCCGATCCACCGGTCGGAAACGCGAGCGGCAGTGTTTTTCCCCGTGTCGAGGAGTACGTGGATGACCCTGCACGCCCAAGAACAGACCCTGGACGACGAACTCGTCGCCGAACGCGCCCACCTGGACCTCTCCCGAGCGGCGCTGCGCCGGATGCGGGAACGCGCCGAAGCCCTCTTCGCCGGCGGCGAGCAGGTCGCCGGCGACCCGTACGCGGCGGAGATGCTGGGTCGCACCCTCGCCCGGCGGGTCGCCGAACTCGCCGACGACCCGACCACCCCGCTCTTCTTCGGCCGGCTCGACTTCGGCGACACCGACCCCGACCACGCCGGGTGGGAGTACCACGTCGGGCGGCGGCACGTCACCGACGAGGCGGGCGAGCCGCTGGTGCTGGACTGGCGGGCCCCGGTCTCCCGCTCCTTCTACCGGGCCAGCGCCCGGGACCCGCAGGGCGTCGCGATCCGCCGCCGGTTCGGCTTCAGCAGCGGCCTGCTCACCAGCTTCGAGGACGAGCACCTGGACCGGGGCGAGGAGCTGGGCACCGCCAGCCGGATCCTCACCGCCGAGATCGAGCGCCCCCGCGTCGGGCCGATGCGGGACATCGTCGCCACCATCCAGCCCGAGCAGGACGAGCTGGTCCGCGCCGACCTGGCCGACTCGATCTGCGTCCAGGGGGCGCCGGGCACCGGTAAGACCGCGGTCGGACTGCACCGGGCCGCGTACCTGCTCTACCTGCACCGGGAACGGCTGCGCCGCTCCGGAGTGCTGATCGTCGGGCCGAACCGGGCCTTCCTGTCGTACATCGCGGCGGTGCTGCCGGCGCTCGGCGAGGTCGAGGTCGCGCAGGCGACGGTGGAGGACCTGATCGCCCGGACGCCGGTGCGGGCCGTGGACGACCCGGCCGTCGCGGCCCTCAAGCACGACGTCCGGATGGCCGAGGTGCTGCGCCGCGCCGTCGACGCGCACATCGGTGCGCCGACCGAGCCGATCATGGTCTCGGACGGCTCGTTCCGCTGGCGGATCGGCCTCGACCCGCTGCACCGGGTGGTCGAGGAGACCCGCCGGGAAGGGCTGCCGTACGCCACCGGCCGGGAGCGCGTCCGGGCCCGGGTGGTGGGGCTGCTGCAACGCCAGTCCGAGGCCCGCCGCGCCGAATCACCGAGCGACGCCTGGCTGCGCCGGATGGCCAAGGCGAAGCCGGTCACCGCCTTCCTCGACGCGGTCTGGCCGGCGCTCACCCCGGAAGGACTCGTGCACACCCTGCTCGCCGACCCGGACGCGCTCGCCACCGCCGCCGACGGGCTGCTCACCGCCGAGGAGCAGGCACTCCTGGCGACCGGGACGAAGCTCGGCCGCACCCCGAAGGCCGCGAAGTGGACCGCGGCCGACGCGGTGCTGATCGACGAGGCGGCCGGGCTGATCGAGCGACCGGCCGGCTTCGGGCACGTGGTGGTCGACGAGGCGCAGGACCTCTCCCCGATGCAGTGCCGGGCCATCGCACGGCGCAGCGAGCACGGCTCGATCACCCTCCTCGGCGACCTGGCCCAGGGCACCGCGCCGTGGGCCGCCACGGACTGGCGGGAGTCCCTGGCGCACCTGGGCAAGCCGGACGCGGTGGTGGTGCCGCTGAGCGTCGGCTTCCGGGTGCCGGCGGTGGTGGTCGCGTTCGCCAACCGGCTGCTGCCGGCCCTCGCCGTCGACGTACCGCCGGCCGAGTCGCTGCGCCGCGACGGCGCGCTGGACGTGCGTACGGTGGCCGACCTGACCGTGGCGGCGGTGGCCGAGGTGCGGGCGGCGCTCGCGCACGACGGCTCGGTCGGCGTGATCGCCGCCGAGGACGCGGTGGACGGGCTCCGGGCGGCGCTCGCCGACGCGGGCGTCGAGACCGCGAGCGCCGACGACGTGGCGACCGCGGCGCGGGTCACCGTGGTGCCCGCGACCCTGGTCAAGGGCCTGGAGTACGACCATGTCGTGGTCGTCGAACCGGCCGCGATCGTCGCGGCCGAGCCGCGCGGGCTGCACCGCCTCTACGTGGTGCTGACCCGGGCGGTCTCCCGGCTCTCGGTGCTGCACCGGGAGCCGCTGCCGGACCCGCTCGGCTGACCCGCGCCGTCCGGGGCGCTGGTCGGGGTGGCCAAGTCCCCGCCCAGCGCGCGACCTTTTGTCCTAATCCGGCCCGGCGGGCGACGGGACGGTGCCACGATTCCGGCAGGGCGTGCCAGCGGGCCGCCACCGGCGAGAGGGGTCACCGTGAACGGCATCGAGCCCGGCACGCCCTGCTGGGCCGACCTGGCCACGCCCGGCCTGGAGGACGCGAAGCGGTTCTACCCGCAGTTGTTCGGCTGGACCGGCCGGGTCTCCCCGGAGCCGGAGGCGGGCGGGTACACCGTCTTCCTCAAGGACGGCAGGTCGGTGGCCGGCGCCGGCCCGCCGGCCACCCCGGACCAGGTGCCGATCTGGTCGACGTACGTGGCGACCGACGACGCCGACCTGGTCGCCAGGCGGGTGGAGCGGGCCGGCGGGCAGGTTCTGGTCACCCCGTTCGACGTCTTCGACCAGGGCCGGATGGCGGTCCTCGCCGACCGGGCCGGCGCGGTGTTCAGCGTCTGGCAGCCGATGGCGATGCCGGGCGCGGAGCTGTTCAACGTGCCGGGTGCCATGTGCTGGAACGAACTGGTCACCCCCGATCCGGAGGGGGCGAAGGAGTTCTACGCGCTGGTCTTCGGCTGGCAGCCGGAGGAGCGGCCGATGGGCCCGGTCACCTACACCGGCTGGCGGTGCGGGGCGCGGGTGGTCGCCGGGATGATGCCGCCGCTGGAGGAGCTGCCGGCCGACCTGCCGGCGTACTGGTCGATCTACTTCGCGGTCGACGACGCCGACGCCACCGCCGCCCGCGCCGCCGAACTCGGCGGCACCATCCTGGTCCCGCCCCGCGACATCCCGGCCGGCCGCACCGCCGCCCTCCGCGACCCCCAGGGCGCCCTCTTCTCCATCACGACCCTCTCCTGACCCCGCCCCCGCCACGCGCCGATCTTGCAGTTGGGGCCCCCGGCACGCCTCGTGTTTCCGTTTCGCCGGGGTGCCAAGTGCAAGATCGCCGGAGCTAGTGGGTGGGGCGGACGGGGACCACCAGGGGGCCGCGGTCGCCGGGGATGACGCGGACGTGGGCGCGGTAGTGCATCGCCAGCAGGGGCTCGGTGAGGACCTCGTGGGGTGGGCCGGAGGCGGCGACGCGGCCGTCGGCGAGCAGAACCATCCGGTCGGCGTACTCGCCGGCCACGGAGAGGTCGTGCATGGTGGCGAGCACGGTCAGGCCGTGCGCCCGGCGGAGCTGGTCGACCAGCTCGAGCACCTCCTGCTGGTGGCCGATGTCCAGCGCGCTGGTCGGCTCGTCCAGCAGCAGCAGGGTGGCGCCCTGGGCGAGCGCCCGGGCCAGGAAGACCCGCTGCCGCTCGCCGCCGGAGAGGGTGGCCAGCTCCCGGTGCCCGAACGCGCCGAGATCCAGCCGGTCCAGCACCTCGTGGACGGCGACCAGGTCGGCGGCGGACTCCCGGCCCAGCGGCGGGATGTACGGGGTCCGGCCGAGCAGCACGTAGTCGAGCACCGACATGCCGGCCGGCACCACCGGGGACTGGGCGACGGTGGCCACCACCCGGGCCCGATCGCGGCGGCGCAGCGCCTGGATCGGCGTACCGAAGAGGGCGACCGCGCCCGGCACGGGCAGCAGGCCGCCGACGGCGCGCAGCAGGGTCGACTTGCCGGCGCCGTTCGGGCCGATCACGGTGACCCACTCACCGGCCGCGACGCTCAGGTCGACGCCGGCCAGGATCGGCGCGCCGCCCAGCCGGACGTGCAGGTCCCGCACCTCGACCGCCGGCTCGCTCACGTGAGCACCCGGCGGGCGGTACGCAGGACCAGCACGAAGAACGGGCCGCCGAGCAGGGCGGTGACCACCCCGATCGGGATCTCGGCGGGGGCCGCGGCGGTCCGGGCGACCACGTCGGTCAGCGCCAGGAACGCCCCGCCGAAGAGCATCGACAGCGGCAGGATCACCCGGTAGCTGGACCCGGCGAGCAGCCGTACGGTGTGCGGCACGATGATGCCGACGAAGCCGATCAGGCCGGAGGCGGAGACCGCGGCGGCGGTGCCGAGCGAGGCGGCGGCGATCAGCAGGTAGCGGGAGCGCTGCGGGTGCAGGCCGAGGCTGGTCGCCTCGTCGTCGCCCACGGAGAGGACGTCGAGTTCCCGGCGGTGCAGCAGCACCACCACGGCGGTCAGCAGGAAGTACGGCAGGACCAGCCGGACGTCCGGCCAGCCGGCGGTGGCGAGCCGGCCGAGCAGCCAGGAGTAGACCTGCTGGATGCTGTCCGAGTGGCGTTGCAGCAGGTACGTCTGCCCCGCCGCGAGGAACGCCGACACCGCCACCCCGGCCAGGATCAGGGTGGCGGGTGACCGGTCCCGACCGCCGGCCGCGCCGAGCAGGTAGGTCATGGCGACCGCCCCGAGCGAGCCGACGAACGCCGCGAGGGGGATGGTGACCGGCATCCCGGTCAGCGCCCCGCCCGCCCCGGCGCCGAGCGCGATCACCGCGGTCACCGCGAGCCCGGCGCCGGCCGCCACGCCCAGCAGGTACGGGTCGGCCAGCGGGTTGCGGAACACGCCCTGGTAGCAGCCCCCGGCGAGGGCGAGCAGCGCGCCGACGAGCAGGCCGAGCACCACCCGGGGCAGCCGCAGCTCGGTGACGATGGCGATCTCGCGTTCGGTCAGCCCGCTGTCCAGGTGTACCCCGGGCAGCAGGTTGAGCAGTTCGGCGGCCACGCTGCCGGGCGGCAGGCTGACCGGGCCGAGGGACACCCCGGCGACCAACGCGACCAGCACCGCGCCGAGCCCGGCGACGAGCCAGCGTTTCCGCAGCCCGGCCGGCCGGGCCGTCGCACCCGGCCCGGCCGTGGGCCGCCCGCCGGCCGGAGGGCCGGGCGGAAGGGCGGAAGCGCCGTCCCAGCCGGAGCCGGACGCGGGCAGGCCGGCGGGCCGGGACGCGTCGGGCGTCCCGGCCGTCCGGCCGGCGGGTTCCACTGGTCGCACGCTCACCGAGGGGTCAGGCCGGGACCTTGGCGGTGGCGTCGACGATCGACCTGAGCAGGTCGACGACGCGCGGGCCCCAGCGCGAGGCGATGTCGTCGTCGAGGGCGACGATCTGGTTGTTCTTCACCGCGGTGACGCCGGCCCAGCCGCTGCGCGCCTTGACCGTGTCCGGGGTCTGCTTGCAGCACTTGGTGTCGGCCAGGAAGACGAAGTCCGGGTTGGCCTTGACGATGACCTCCTGGGAGAGCTGCGGGTAGCCGCCGTTCTTCCCGTCGGCGTCGGCCGGGTCGGCGATGTTCTCCAGGCCGGCGAGGGTGTAGATCGAGCCGATGAAGGTCTTGCTGGTCGCGCTGTACAGCTCCGGCCCCAGCTCGTGGTAGTAGGTCGGCTTCTTCGCCCGCTGCGGCAGGTCCTTGGTCAGCGCGGCGATGTCGTCCTTCATCTTCTTCGTGACGTCCGCGGCCTCGGCCGGGTGGCCGGTGAGCGCGCCCAGGTCGGTGATCTGCCGGTACGTGTCGTCCAGGGTGGTCGCCGCGGGGGTGAGCAGCACCGGGATCTTCAGCTTGGTGAGCTGGTCGACGATCCTGTTGGTGTCGTTGGAGAGCACCACCAGGTCGGGGCTCTTGCCGGCGATCGCCTCGGCGTTCGGCTGGAAGCCGGACAGGTCGCTCTTCGGCGCGTCGGCCGGGTAGTTCGACTGGTCGTCGACGGCGGTGACCTGCTTGCCGGCGCCGACGGCGAAGAGCATCTCGGTCGCCGACGGCGACAGCGAGACGATCTTCTCCGGCCGCTTCTCCAGGGTCAGCTTGCCGACGGTGACCGGGAAGGCGGCGGCCGCCGAGCTGCCGCCGGCGGCGGGGGTGTCGGTCGAGGTCTTCTCGGCGCAGGCGCCGAGGGCCAGCGCGGCCACCGCGAGGGCGGCGGCGAAGAGCCGGGGGGTAGATCTGGACATAGGTCCTCCTGTCGGTCGAGGAGTGTGGTGCTTCGCCGACAGGGACCGCCTTCGCGTGCCCGTCCGCGAGGCGCCCTTCCTCGAGAGCGCGTGTCGCGACCATTCCGCAGGCGACCTGGCTCGTCCCCACAGACGTCGGCGCCGGCCGGAGCCGACGCCGTGCGGGGCATCACAGTTGCGGGACAGCGCCGGTTTCACACCGGCTTCGCTGCGGGTTGGTCGCTGTCACGGTAGCGCACGACCAGCGGAGATCGTCCGGACGGGCGGGGTGGGTGG
The DNA here is from genome assembly GCF_042650725.1 of Micromonospora sp. GCM10011541. NCBI lineage: Bacteria > Bacillati > Actinomycetota > Actinomycetes > Micromonosporales > Micromonosporaceae > Micromonospora > Micromonospora sp. GCM10011541. Next base: position 16,291 of record NZ_JBHSBP010000092.1, on the reverse strand, counting down.
GGCCCCGCGGGGGTGGATCGGGGCCCCACCCGGGGAATCACGAACTGGTGATGGTGACGTTGTCCACGGCCGCCTCGACCAGGCTGGCCCCGGCGGCGTCCGCCGCCTCCACCTCGATCCGCACCGACTGGCCCGCGTACGGGGTGAGGTCGAGGTTCGACACCGCCCACGAGCCGTTCCGGTTGGTGGCCGCGCCCGCGGAGTTGAGCAGGGTGGTGGTGCCGCCGTTGTGGATCACGCTGACCCTGAGGTAGTCGGCCGACGAGGCGTTCGAGCCGTGCGCCAGGTACCAGGCCAGGGAGAGGGTGAGGGTGCCGGTCGAGGGGAGGGTCACCGCCGGGGAGCGGGCGCTGGTCACCCCGCCGTCGACGTCGTAGTCGCCCGCCGCGGTGCCGGCGAGCCGGCCGGTGACCAGGTCGTTGCTCCCGGCGTACGGGGTGAGCTGCTTGGCGCCGGAGGAGCTGGTGGCCTGGGCGGCGCCGCGTTCCCACACCCCGGTGGTGGCGGTGTCCGTGCCGGCCGGGTTGGTGGTCCAGCCGGTGACGGTCTCGAAGGTGTCCGACCAGACCGTGGTGCCGCCCCCGCCGGTGCCGCAGTACTGGGACTGCTTCCCGATCGCCCGGTACGGGCAGTCGGCGTACTCGGCGAGCAGCAGCACCGCCTCCTTGTTCCGGGAGGTCTGCGCGGGGATCACCTCGTCGGGCGGGTAGAAGCCGCCGCCGGTGGCCGAGCCCGGGTACATCTCGAAGGTGTACGCCCAGATGCCGTGGGCGGCCCACATCCAGTCGATGCTGGTGCCGTCGGCGATGTAGAGGTCGCTGGACTGTTCCGGGGTGTAGCCGTTGCTGGCCGCCATCTGCTGGCCGATGGTGGCGAAGGTGCTGTACTGGTCCGCGCTCATCCCGGTCGGCGTGTTCGCGGTGGTGTAACCGAAGGGCCAGAGCACCAGCTGCGAGTAGGTGTGGAAGTCGATGTTGGCTTCGATCTGCTGCACCCCGCCGATCACCCGGCTGTTGACGAAGTTGCGCAGCGCCTGCGTCTCCGGGGCGGAGAAGGCGGACGGGCCGCGGTAGGTCTCCGACGAGGTGGAGCCGGACGAGCCGCCGCAGCAGCCCCACTGGTACGACCAGTTCCGGTTCAGGTCGGTGCCGACGTACGACGAGCCGCTGTTGGGCTGTCGGTTCTTCCGCCAGGACCGGTACGACCCGGTGGCGATGTCGTACTCGCTGCCGTCCGGGTTGACGGTGGGGACGATCCAGATCTCCCGCGAGTTGACGATGTTGGTGATCCGGGAGTCGGTTCCGTAGCTGTTGGTGAAGAGGTTGAGCAGGTAGATCGCCATCTCGACGGTCAGGTGCTCGCGGGCGTGCTGCTGGGCGTTGAAGAGGATCTCGGGCTCGTTCTCGTCGGTGCCGACGTTGTCGGAGATCTTCACCGCCATCAGGTCCCGACCCTCGTACGAGGTGCCGATGCTGCTCTTCCTGGCGATGGCGGGGTGGTCGGCGACCACCTGGTTCACCACGGCGGTCAGCTCGGCGTAGTCGTGGTAGTTGGAGTCGGCCGGCGGGAAGGCGAGGGTGCCGGCGCCGCCGGTGGGGGCCGGCGGGGCCTCCTTCTCCAGCCGGAAGCCGAGCCGGGTGATCGCGGCGGCCTCGGTGCCGGTTGCGGTGACGTGCAGGACGCCGTGTTCGGAGTAGTCGATCGCCGCGCCGGTGCGCGCGACGGCGTTCCGGTCGGCGAGGGTGCGGGGGCCGAGGACCCGGTAGCCGGCGGCGGCCGGCTCGGCGGACCGGTCCGGGGCCGGCCGGGCGGCGGCCGGGCCGGTGACGACGGTGACGAGGCCGAGGCCGACGGCGGCGACGAGGGCGAGCCGGCGGCGGAGCGGGGACGGGTGGAGGGCCATGGACAACCTCCTCGGGGTACGGGAGATCCCGTTGTCCGCCACTTCACCAGCAGTCACATGGTCATATCAACATTCGTCGTTCCCTTGGCCCATCCCGGCCGGATCCTCACGGCGGCAAAGATTTTCCATCGTTTGATGTCTTCCGAAACTTCCTTCCAGACGGGACAGTGAACGGCAAGGAAAGCCGCACACCCGTGGAGCTGCCATGGTCACGACACCGCTGCGCGCCGCCGCCCTCGCCGGCGTCACCGCGCTCGCCCTCCTCGGCACCACCGCCCCCGCCGGAGCCGCCAAGCCGGCCACCGGCACCCTCGCCCACGACGAGCAGATCACCTGGCAGGGCTGGTCGGGCGCCGCCCTCGCCGCCGGCGCCACCGCCGGCACCGCCGTCACCGCCGCCGGACTCACCCTCGGCACGCCGGTCGGCACCACCGTCTACCGCGACCCGCACACCGGGATCCGGCGCACCTGGGCGTACGGCACCTGGACCTCGCCGCTGACCGAGGTCGGCTTCGGCGCGTCGGAGCTGGTCGCGTCCTGGAACGCCGACACCCCGGCCGGCACCTGGATCGGGGTCGAGCTCCAGGGCACCTACACCACCGGCAGCCGGACCCCCTGGTACGTGCTGGGGCGCTGGGCCTCGGGCGACGCCGACATCAAGCGGACCAGCGTCGACAAGCAGGGCGACAAGACCTCCAGCATCTGGACCGACACGTTCGCCGTCGACGACCCGAGCAGAGGCGTGCTGCTGCGGGCGTACCAGCTCCGGCTCACCCTCTACCGCGACCCGGCCCAGGCCGCCGCCCCGGTGGTCCGGTCGGTCGGCGCGATGAGCTCGAACGTGCCGGACCGGTTCATCGTCGCCCCCAGCGCCGGCCACATCGCCTGGGGCACCGAGCTGGCCGTCCCCCGCCACTCGCAGGAGATCCACGCCGGCCACTACCCGGAGTACGACGGCGGCGGCGAGGCGTGGTGCTCGCCGACCTCGACGGAGATGGTGGTCGAGTACTGGGGCCGGGGGCCGTCCGCGGCCGACACGTCCTGGGTGGACCCCAGCTACCCCGACCCGACCGTCAACCACGCCGCCCGGATGACGTACGACTACCAGTACGACGGCGCCGGCAACTGGCCCTTCAACACCGCGTACGCGGCCGGCTTCCCCGGGCTGGAGGCGAAGGTGACCCGGCTGCACTCGCTGGACGAGCTGGAGCACTTCATCGCCGCCGGCATCCCCGTGGTGACCAGTCAGTCCTTCCTCGCCAGCGAGCTGGACGGCGCGGGCTACGGCACCTCCGGGCACCTGATGGTGGTGGTCGGCTTCACCGCCGACGGTGACGTCATCGCCAACGACCCGGCGTCGCCGAGCAACGACGCCGTGCGCCACGTCTACCAGCGCGAACAGTTCGAGCAGATCTGGCTGCGCACCAAGCGGACCACCGCCAGCGGCGGGACCGGCAGCGGCTCCGGCGGGATCGTCTACCTGATCAAGCCGACCGACGTCGCCTGGCCGCAGGTGGCGGGCTCCACCAACTGGTAGCGGCGGCGGGCCCGGTCGCCGTCCGGCACGGGCCCGCCATCGACCGACCGAAGCTCCCGCCGACGCCCCACGGCGGCCGGCAGGGATGTCCCACCCTCCTCACTTCGCGGAGTTGCCATGTTCAGACCAGCCCTGCGCGCGGTCGCCCTCACCGGCGTCACCGCGCTCGCCCTGCTCGGCGCCACGGCGCCGGTCCACGCCGACAACAACCTGCCGGTCGTCCAGCACGACGAGCAGATCACCTTCCAGGAGTGGTCGTCGCACCCCGACTGGCGTGGCGGCACCCACCAGGGGACGTACGCCATCCCCGGCCACCGCACCGGCATCACCATCGGCCAGCCGGCCGGCACCACCGAGTTCACCGACGAGCACACCGGCGCCACCCGCAGCTGGGAGTACGCCACCTGGACGTCCCCGCACCGGCAGATCGGCTTCGACGCCACCGAACTGGTCGCCTCGTGGAACGCCGAAACCCCCGCGGGCACCTGGCTCCAGGTCGAGCTGCAGGGGACGTACAACACCGGCAGCCAGACCCCCTGGTACGTGATGGGTCGCTGGGCCTCCGGGGAGCAGGACGTCACGCGGGCCACCCTGGACGGCCAGGGTGACCCCTGGTCGAGCATCTGGACCGACACCTTCTCCATCGACGACGCCAAGGCCGGCGTGCTGCTGCGGTCGTACCAGCTGAAGCTCACTCTCTACCGCGCGCCGGGCCAGACGGCCTCGCCCCGGGTCTGGATGCTCGGCGCGATGAGCTCCAACGTGCCGGACCGGTTCACCGTCACGCCCAGCAAGGGCGGGATCGCCTGGGGCACGGAACTGCCGGTGCCGGCCCGCTCCCAGATGATCCACCGGGGCAACTACCCGGAGTGGGGCGGCGGCGGTCAGGTCTGGTGCAGCCCGACCTCGACCACCATGGTGCTGGAGTACTACGGCAAGCTGCCCTCGGCCGAGGACATGTCCTGGATCACCCCCGGCTACACCGACCCGCAGGTCGCCTACGCCGCCCGGATGACCTGGGACTACGAGTACGAGGGCGCGGGCAACTGGCCGTTCAACACCGCGTACGCGGCCAGCTTCCCCGGCATCGACGCCAGGGTCACCCGGCTGCACTCGCTGGACGAGGTGGAGCGCTTCATCGCCGCCGGCATCCCCGTGGTCACCTCGCAGTCCTTCCTCGGCACCGAGCTGGAAGGGTCGAACTACGGCACCTCCGGGCACCTCTTCGTGGTGGTCGGCTTCACCCCCGACGGTGACGTGATCGTCAACGACCCGGCCTCCTCCTCGGACGCCGAGGTGCGCAACGTCTACAAGCGGGAGCAGTTCGAGCAGATCTGGCTGCGGACCAAGCGGTACCGGGCGAACGGCACGGTCGCGAGCGGCTCCGGCGGCATCGCGTACCTGATCAAGCCGGCCGACCGGCCGTGGCCGCAGGTCCCCGGCTCCACCAACTGGTAGGAACCGACGGAGACGGGCCCGGCACGATCGTGCCGGGCCCGTCGTTTCGTTGGTCTCAGCGCTGTACGGGCGTCCCGGCCAGCCGGTCGATCGCGGCCGCGTCGCGGCGCCGGCGGCGGACCGTGGTGACCACGAGGACCACCCAGCCGACCGCGGCGAGCGCCGCGGCCACGGTGAACCCGGTGACCAGCAGCCAGGTCGAGCCGCCCGCGGCGGCGAAGACGCCCTTGCCGGCCCCGGTGTCCCGGGCGGGAGCCGTGCCGCCCCGGGCCAGCCCGTCGGGCGCGTCGTAGAGGAGGACGTGCTTGCGGGCCGCGCCGCCCGCGTCGGCCACGAAGTCGCCGTACCAGCTGCAGTTGCGGCGACCGCACTGCTCGCTGACCGCGGTGAACGTGCCCGGCACGCCGCCGCCGGACTTCGCCTGCCAGGCCGGAACGAGGTCGGGCGCCGCGAAGGCGAGCCCCATCACCGCGATGACGGGGAGCCCGATCCAGAGGAAGAACTTCAGCCGCCAGTCATTGATCCTGTCCATCACGGAGCCAGACCCTAGCGGGACGGAATCTCTCCCGCTGCCCCGCCTTGTGACGGCTCAGCGGGGCTGGTCGCCCGGCTCGTCCTCGGCGGACCGGTCGTCGCCGGCCAACGCGGACCGGAGGCGCTCCTTCTCGGCCCGGCGCCGCTCGGACGCCTCGGCCATCTCGCCGGCCATCTCGTCGCGCCAGCCGCGGAGCAGGAAGAAGGAGAGCGCGGCGGAGAACACCAGCGCCAGCATCAGCCGCAGGAACATGTTCATCTCGATGAACCAGAGGGCCGCCAGCACGCCGACGAACAGCCCGATCCGGCCCAGCGTGTACTTGACCGCCGCGCTCACGTTCGCACTCCGTTCTCCGCCGCCCGGTGTCCCGGCGCGGGAGGTTCAGCCCGTCCGGCGGGCCAGCCAGTGGACGCCATGAAACCAGATCACCGCGTACGCCACGGTGAAGACCGCCGCGGCCAGCGCGCCGGAGACCAGCGGCGGCAACCCGGCGGCCAGCCCGGCCGCCAGCAGCCCGGCGAACACCCCGACCGCGGCGGCGACGAGTGCCGCGATCACCCGGGCCGCGCCGAACTCCCAGGCCCGGAAGTCGTCCCAGAACAGCCAGAGCGGCAGGATCACCGCCAGCCAGCCGTTTGTCCGGCCGAACCCGCCGGCGCCCATCGTGGCGAACGCCCACTCGAAGAGCACCAGCGCCAGCACCCCGATCACCAGGCCGGCGAGGCTCACCCCGAGCAGGTCACCCAGGGTGAGGATCCGTCCCTCGGCGTCCCGGCGGGGAAAGGCCGGACGCTGCTGCTGCTCGGTCATCGGTCCGGCGTCAGGCCCAGACCTGCTGCGGCTCGGCGCGGCGCTCGGCCAGCGACGGCGCCTTGTCGTACTCCCGGACCACGTTGTAGCGGGTGTCCCGCTCGACCGGCTGGAAACCGGCGTCCCAGATCAGGTGCAGCAGGTCATCCCGGTGCATGGTGTTCGGGGTGCCGTACGAGTCGGCGTCGTGCGTGATCTTGTATTCCACGACCGAGCCGTCCAGGTCGTCCACGCCGAAGTTGAGCGAGAGCTGCGCGACCGACAGGCCGTGCATCACCCAGAAGTTCTTGAGGTGCGGGATGTTGTCGAAGAGCAGCCGGGAGACCGCGAACGTCTTCAGCGACTCGGCCGGCGACGCCATCGTGGTCTGCGCCTGGATCCGGTTACGGATCTTGCCGTCCGCGGAGTCGACGAAGTCGTGCTGGTAGCGCAGCGGGATGAAGACCGCGAAGCCGCCCGTCTCGTCCTGCAGCTCGCGCAGCCGCAGCACGTGGTCGACCCGGTGCCGGGGCTCCTCGATGTGGCCGTAGAGCATCGTCGACGGGGTCTTCATGCCCTTCGAGTGGGCCAGCCGGTGGATCCTTGACCAGTCCTCCCAGTGACAGGCGTGGTCCACGATGTGCTGGCGGACCTCCCAGTCGAAGATCTCCGCGCCGCCGCCGGTCAGCGACTCCAGGCCGGCGTCCATCAGCTCGTCGAGGATCTCGTCGGCGCTCAGGCCGCTGATCTTCTCGAACCACTGCACCTCGGTCGCGGTGAAGCACTTGAGCTTGACGTTCGGCAGCGCCGCCTTCAGCTCGCGCAGCACCTTCGGGTAGTAGCGCCAGGGCAGGGTCGGGTGCAGGCCGTTGACGATGTGCAGCTCGGTGAGCTGCTCGTCCTCCATCTCCTTGGCCTTGCGGACCGCCTCGTCGATGCGCATCGTGTACGCGTCCTTCTCGCCCGGCTTGCGCTGGAAGGAGCAGTACGCGCACGAGGCGGAGCAGACGTTGGTCAGGTTGAGGTGCCGGTTGACGTTGAACATCACCCGGTCGCCGTTCAGCTCGGTGCGCTTGTGGTGGGCCAGCCGGCCCAGCCAGGCGAGGTCGTCGCTGTCGTAGAGGGCGATCCCGTCCTCACGGGTCAGCCGCTCGCCCGCGTACACCTTCGCTTCGAGCTCGCGCTTGAGTCCGGCGTCCATCGAAAGCCACGTCCCTTCCACCTGCGGTCCCGGTCGAGCGTACGTCGGTGCTCCGACGCACCGGCGGGCCGGTCGACCCCAGCGATGTAGTTCACCGGACTCTCAGCCGGTCGTCACCCTCCGCGCATCGACATCCCTGCGTCCGTGAGGTAAGACAGGATGGGGCGGAACACACACTGGTACCGTCCCGGGTCACCGCGCCCGCCGGAGCGCGGACCATGCCAGACCGGACGGGGAGCGGAATGGTCGACAGCGCAAAGGGCCGACAGCAACGACGCGGGAGTCCGGTGATCTCGCCGGTACTGCGTCCGGCGCTCTGGTCCGCGCTGCTCGGCGCGGTGGCCGCCGCCGCGCTGGCCACCCCGGCCTGGGCCGAGCCACCGCTGCCCGACACGGTCCCCGACGCCGGGTCCCGCCCGGTCGCCGCCGGCGGCCTGCGGCTGCCCGGCTCCGTACCGGGCCTGCCCGGCGCCGCCGCGCCCGGCGGCTTCGGCACGACACCGGGCACGACACCCGGCGCGGCGACCGCCAACCCGGGCGACGGCCCGCTCATCGCCCAGATCAACGCGGTGGACGCGCTGGTCGGCCAGCTCGGCGACGACCTGCTCAAGGTCAAGGGCGAGCGGGACGAGGCGCGGGCCCAGCTCGCCCTCGCCGCCACCGAGCTCCAGCGGGCCCACGAGGCGCTCCTGCGGGCCCAGGAGAGCGCCAAGGCCGCCGCCGCCGACGCGGTCAAGGCCGCCGCCGCGCTGCCCCCCGGCGAGTTCGGCGCCGACCTGCGCGACTTCAGCACGCTCCAGCGGATCACCCGCGGTGACAAGGCCGAGGGCGCGACGACCGCGGTGGCCGGCGAGGTGGCCCGGGCGAACGCCGCCGAGCAGATCGCCCGGGAGGCGCACGCCGCCGCCGAGGCCCGCGTCCAGGACCGCAACGCCGCGTACGCGACGGCTGAGGCGGCCCTGCACCGGCAGGAAGCCACGCTGCTCAAGCTGCGCAAGGACAACGCCGCGCGGCTGATCGAGATCGAGAAGCGCGAGGACGCCGCCGAGCAGCGCATCGGCACGTCGTACGTGAACAGCCAGAGCGTGAGCGGGCTGGTCGCCGACCCGCGGGCGCTGGCCGCCGTGCGGTACGCCCTGGCCCAGCTCGGCGACCCGTACCTCTGGGCGGCCGAGGGGCCGAACCGGTTCGACTGCTCCGGCCTGATGCTCGCCGCGTACCAGTCGGCCGGCTACCGCGATCTGCCCCGGGTCTCCCGGGACCAGTACTACGCCACCCGCTCCCGCACGGTGGATCCCGCCGCCCTGCTCCCCGGCGACCTGCTCTTCTTCGCCTCGGGCAGCAGCTGGCAGAGCATCCACCACGTCGCGATGTACATCGGCGGCGGCAAGATGGTCGAGGCGCCCCGGACGGGTGACGTCGTCAAGATCTCGGTCGTCCGGTGGACCCGGCTCTACGCCGCGACCCGGGTCGTCGGCGCGGTGCCCGCCCCGGCGAGCCCGGTGCCACTGCCCACCCGGACGACCACCCCGCCGAAGCAGAGCACGACGCCGAAGCCGACCCCGACGCCCACTCGGACGGCCACCCCGAAGCCGACCCGCACCGCGACGCCGAAGCCCACGACCACAAAGCCGAGCCCCAGCACCAGCCCCTCGACCTCGCCGTCGCCCAGCACGTCCCCGTCGCCGACGCCGAGCCCGTCCACCTCGCCCAGCCCGGAGACGAGCACCGAGCCCGCCCCGACGACGAGCAGCGCCGCCCCGACCGACAGCGCCTCGGAGGCCACCTCGGGCAGCCCGAGCGCCACCAGCTGACCGTAACCGTCCACTCCGGCTGTGCTGCCGGGCCGGAATGTGGCACGGTGAGATCCAGGCACTCCCGGGCCGCCCGTCGCGGTCCGGGTGCGAGCGTGGGCGCGGAGGCGAGCATGGGCGAGCTAGAGGTTCCGGCGGGGACGGTCCATCCGGGACCCGTGCCCGGCTCCACCGATCGGCCGGCCGATCCCGCACCCGTCCGGGCGACGACCGACCCGACGGACGACGAGGGCGCGGCGGGCGCGAGCACCGGTGCGGCCCGTGGCCGGGTCAGCGTGGCCGCCGCGGCCGCGCCGCCGGACGGCGCACCGCCGGACGCACCGGCCACGGGCACCACGTACCGGGCGGGCAGCCCGGCTGAGCCGGCGCCGCTGGACCGGCGTCAGCCGGGCGCCTCGGTCACGGCGCCGTCGAGCTGGTCCGGCTTCGCCGCCGCCGAGCGGCCGACCGACCCCGACCCGGACCGGTCGGCCGCCCCGGACGGTCCCGCGCCCACCCCGACCGTCTCCGGATCCGCCCGGGTCACTCCCCCGTCAACCCCGGAGGACCCCACGCCGGGCCCGGCGGTGCCGGGGCCACCCGAGGCGTCCGACGCGGCACCCGCCCGGGCCAGCGCCTCCGTGCCGGGGCTGCGGCGGGTCTCCGCCGACGAAGCGGGCGCCGCCGGCGCCGCGGTGGCGGCGAAGGCCGGCGGCACCAAGATCTACCGGGCGGGGCCGGTGAATCCCGAGCCGCCCGAGCCCGCGCAGCCGCCGGAGCCGGCCCAGCCCCCGGTGCCGCCCACGCCGGAACCCGAGCCGGCCCCCACCCCCGTACCGGGGCCGACGCCACCCTCCCCGGCACCGCCCGTGCCGCAGCCGACGCCACCCGTGCCGGCCCCGCCGGTGCCCGCACCGCCGCCGGCTCCTCGGCCGACGCCCCCGCCCGGGCCGATTCCCCCGATCCCCGGGCCACCGGTGCCGCCGCCCGGCCCGCCGGTGCCCGCGCCACCACCGCCGCCGGGCCCGATGCCCGCTCCGCCGTTCCCGCCCCCGCCCGCCATGGCCACCCCGGCGGGCGGGCCGGTCTCCGCACCCCCGGTGGTGCCGGCGCCCGCGTTGCCGAGCTGGCCACCGCCGACCAATCCCACCGCGGCGTCCGGGCGCGCCGGCGCCCACCCGTACCCGACCAGCGCGCCACCGGCCGCGGACCGCCCCGTCGGCACGCTGCCCGGCGGGCGGCCCGGCCCCCTCCCCCACCAGAACGGCCCGGGCCTGGCCGGCACCGCCTACGGCGGCACGACCTACGGCGGCACCGAGGGGCCGGGCTTCGCCACCGTGGCGCTCCCCCAGGGCAACCCGCTGGAGAACTCCGGCTCGCTGACCGGGCACATCCTGGCCCAGGGCTGGGCCGAGGACGCCCCGACGACCCGGTCCAGCAACACGAAGGTGGTGATCGTGCTGGCCGCGTCGCTGGGTCTGCTGATCGCGATCAGCCTGCTGGTGGTGTTCCTGGCCAACGACGCGCTGAGCGGGATGACCGGCCGATGATCAGCGGGTGACGGCTCGGGGGAGCATGGTGAGCCCGCCCACTACGGCCTCGCGGTGCGGTGGCGGCTTCGCCGCGCCGCCGTACACTTGGGTGGATCACTGACCCGGCGCGCCTGTCGCGCGCCCATGGGCGATCTTGCGGGCGATTCGGCGGCATTCAGCCGCAGCGGGCCATCGCGAAGATGCGCCCCGCTCGAAAGGCATTTCTTGACCACCTTCGCTGACCCCGGCACGTCCCCGTCCGCCCACGACACCCCGGCGCAGGAGAACCCCGCCGCCGTCGACGCCCCCGACTTCGCCGCGCTGGGACTGCCCCGGCAGCTGGTCGCCGCGCTGGCCCGCCAGGGCATCACCACCCCGTTCGAGATCCAGCGGGCCACCCTGCCGGACGCCCTCGCCGGCCACGACGTGCTCGGCCGGGGCCAGACCGGCTCCGGCAAGACCCTCGCCTTCGGCCTGCCGCTGATCGCCCGGCTCGCGGAGCGCAACCGGGCCCGCCCGCTGCACCCCCGGGCCCTGGTCCTGGTGCCCACCCGGGAACTGGCCATGCAGGTCAACGACGCGCTGATGCCGCTCGGCAAGGCCGTCGGCATCTTCGTCAAGACCGCCGTCGGCGGCGTGCCGTACGACCGGCAGATCGACGCGCTCCGCCGGGGTGTGGAGATCATCGTCGCCACCCCGGGCCGGCTCGGCGACCTGGTCGCCCGCGGCGTCTGCAACCTGGACGACATCGAGATCACCGTGCTCGACGAGGCCGACCAGATGGCCGACATGGGCTTCCTGCCGGAGGTCACCGAGCTCCTGGCGAAGACCCCGGCGGACGGGCAGCGGCTGCTCTTCTCCGCCACCCTGGACGGCGACGTCGACTCGCTGGTCAAGCGGTTCATGACCGACCCGGTCACCCACTCGACCGCCCCGTCGACCGCGTCGGTGTCCACCATGGACCACCACCTGCTGCTCATCCCGCCGCACGACAAGTTCGCGGTGGCCGCCTCGATCGCGGCCCGCTCCGGCCGGACGATGCTCTTCGCGCGTACCCAGCTCGGCGTCGACCGGCTGGTCGAGCAGCTCGCCGCGGTGGGCGTACGCGCCGGTGGGCTGCACGGCGGCAAGACCCAGCGGATGCGGACCAAGACCCTGGCCGAGTTCCGTGAGGGCCGGATGAACGTGCTGGTCGCCACCGACGTGGCGGCCCGCGGCATCCACGTCGACGGGGTCACGCTGGTGCTGCACGTCGACCCGCCGAAGGACCCGAAGGACTACCTGCACCGGGCGGGACGTACCGCCCGGGCCGGCGAGTCGGGCGCGGTGGCCACCCTGGTGCTGCCGAAGCAGCGCCGGACCACCCTGGCCATGCTGGAGAAGGCCGGCGTCGCTCCGGCGGAGACCCGGGTCCGGGCCGGCGACCCGGCCCTCGCCGAGCTGATCGGCGCGCGTGAGCCCAGCGGGGTGCCGGTCCGCGAGGAGCCGCAGGAGCACCGCCGCTACGGCGACCGCCCGTCCGGCCCGCGCCGCTTCGGCGACCGGGACGGCCGGCGGTTCGGCGACCGCGGCTCCTTCGACCGGGACGGCCGCGGCGAGCGCCGGTTCGGCGACCGGGGCGATCAGCGCTTCAGCCGCCCCTCCGGCGAGCGACGGTTCGAGGACCGGCCGTCCGGCGAGCGACGCTTCGAGGACCGGCCGACCGGCGAGCGACGCTTCGAGGACCGGCCGACCGGCGAGCGACGCTTCGAGGACCGGCCGACCGGCGAGCGACGCTTCGAGGACCGCGGTCAGGGCGAGCGGCGCTTCGGCGACCGGCCGACCGGCGAGCGACGCTTCGGTGACCGGCCGACCGGCGAGCGACGCTTCGGTGACCGCGACGACCGGCGCCCGGCAGACCGCGCGGGCCGGGACGACCGGCGCTTCGGCGACCGGCCGACCGGGGAGCGGCCGACCGGGGACCGGCCGACCGGGGAGCGGCCGACCGGGGACCGGCCGACCGGCGAGCGTCGCTTCGAGGACCGCGGTCAGGGCGAGCGGCGCTTCGGTGACCGGGACGCCCGGGGCGAGCGCACGTTCGGCGAGCGGGGCGGTGACTTCCGGTCGGCGGACCGCCGGGGCGGGTTCCGTTCCGAGGGGCGGGGCCGGGACGACCGACCGCGCGACGACCGACCGCGCGACGACCGGCGGGGCTTCGGCGGGCGACCGCCGGCACGTACCCACTGACCTGAACACCGGACGCCGCCGTGGAGCACCCGCTCCGCGGCGGCGTTTTGGCATCCCGCGCCGATGTCCGCGCCGTCGCGTAACGTCCGGTTCATGCCGACCATGCCGCAGTCGCTCTTCTGGACCAGGACGGACACCGCCGGGGCCGAGCACGTCGTCCTCGACAGCCGACAGGGACTCGCCGCGCGGGGTGTGGCGCTGGCGGTGGACCCGATCCCGTACACCTGCCGGTACCAGCTCACCGTCGGTCAGGACTGGTCGGCCACCCGGCTGGAGGCGGAGGCCGAGGGGGCCGGCTGGTCGCGGAGCGTACGGCTGGAACGCACCGGGAACGGCTGGCGGGTGCGGACCGGCGAGCAGGGTGACCTGGACGCCACGTTGCGCGCGGCCGGGCACGCCCCGGCCGGGCTGCCGGGCACGGACGACCCGGGCCGGCTGGCCGACGCGCTCGACCTCGACCTGGGCGGCTCCCCGCTGTTCAACACCCTGCCAGTACGCCGCCTCGGGCTGAGCCGGGCGCCGGCGGACCAGGCCCGCCGGGTGACCGTCGCCTGGGTGCTCGTGCCCAGCCTGGCCGTGGTCCCCGCCGAGCAGGTCTACACCTCGCTCGGGCCCGGCCGGGTGCGCTTCGCCAGCGACACCTTCACCGCGGACCTGGACGTGGACCCGGACGGCTTCGTGGTGCGCTACCCGGGTCTCGCCGAACGGGTCGACCCGCGCTGATCCGCGCTCGGCCGGTCAGGCCGGCCAGCTGCCGGTGGCCAGGAAGCGGTCGATGGTGGCGAGGTGCGGGGCGAGGTCCAGCCCGTGCCGGGTCACCCAGTCGTCGGCGTAGTACGTGTCGACGTACCGGTCACCGGCGTCGCAGATGAGGGTGACCACGGAACCGGTGCGCCCCACCGCCAGCATCTCGGCGATCAGCCCGAACGCGCCCCACAGGTTGGTGCCGGTCGAGCCGCCGACCCGGCGGCCGAGCACCCTCGAGCCGGCCCGCATGGCGGCCAGCGAGGCGGCGTCCGGCACCTGGACCATCCGGTCCACCACCGAGGGCAGGAAGGACGCCTCGACGGACGGTCGGCCGATGCCCTCGATCCGGGAGCCGCGGTCGGTCCGCACCGACCAGTCGCCGGCCTGCCAGGCCGGGTAGAAGGCGGAGTTCTCCGGGTCGACCACGCAGAGCTTGGTGGGCAGCCGCCGGTAGCGGGCGTACCGGCCGATGGTGGCGCTGGTGCCGCCGGTGCCGGCGCCCACCACGATCCAGGCCGGCACGGGGTGCCGCTCCAGGGCGAGCTGCGCGTAGATCGACTCGGCGATGTTGTTGTTGCCCCGCCAGTCGGTGGCCCGCTCGGCGTAGGTGAACTGGTCCATGTAGTGCCCGCCGGTGTCCTCGGCGAGCCAGCGCGCCTCGATGACCACCTTGGCCGGGTCCTGCACCAGGTGGCAGCGGCCGCCCTGGAACTCGATCTGGGCGATCTTCTCGGGCGAGGTGGAGGCGGGCATGACCGCGATGAAGGGCAACCCCAGCATGCGGGCGAAGTACGCCTCGGAGACGGCGGTCGAGCCGGAGGAGGCCTCGACGATGGTGGTGTCCGGGCCGATCCAGCCGTTGCAGAGCCCGTAGAGGAAGAGCGACCGGGCGAGCCGGTGCTTCAACGAGCCGGTGGGGTGCACCGACTCGTCCTTCAGGTAGAGGTCGATGCCCCACTCGCGGGGCAGCGGGAAGGGCAGCAGGTGGGTGTCGGCGGACCGGTTGGCGTCGGCCTCGACCGTGGCGATCGCCTCGGTCACCCACGTCCGGCCTGCCTCGTCGCACCGGTCCAGATGTGTCACGTCGGCAACGTTACAAGCGAGGTCAGCTCGGGTTCGGGCCGACCCGGCGGCGCTGCCGGCGCTGCCCGGCCCGGCCCGCGGCCCGGACCACCGGCGTCAGCGCGAGCGCCAGCCGGGGCAGCGCGTCGAGGAGCCGGACCTGGGCGCCGCGCCAGCGCGGCAGGCTGACCACCGGCCGCGGCCGCCGGGCCAGCCGCACGGCCCGCGCGGCCACCCGCTCCGGCGTGAGCAGCGACCCGGTGAAGGAGGCCAGCGCGCCGGGGTCGTCGAGCCGGTCGTGCAGCATCGGCGTCCAGATCCCGTCCGGGCAGAGACATGACACGTGTACGCCCCGGAGCCCGGCCATCCGCAGGTCGGCCAGGGTGCCCAGGCTGAACGCGAGCAGGGCGTGCTTGCTGGCCGCGTAGACCGTCTCGCCGGGCGCGGCGATCAACCCGGCCAGCGAGACGACGTTGAGCACGTGCCCGCTCCCCTGGGCCCGCATGACCTCCAGCGCGGCGAGGGTGCCGTTCATCGCGCCGAGGGCGTTCACCTCGATCTGCCGGCGGCGGGTCGCCGCGTCGTGCGTCCAGGACGGTCCGGTGACCAGGATTCCGGCGTTGTTCACCCAGAGCCTCAGCCCGTCGGGCGTCGCCCGCGCCGCCTCGGCGGCGACCGCGGCGCAGGCCGCCTCGTCGCGGACGTCCAGCGCGCGGGACCAGCCGCCGAGCGGCGCCGCGGCGGCAGCCACCGCGTCGGCGTCCAGGTCGGTGAGGAGCACGCTCCAGCCGTCGGCGTGCAGGGCGGCGGCGATCGCCCGCCCCAGACCGCCGGCCGCCCCGGTCACCACGGCCGCCCCGGCCACTCCCCGCGCTGGCGTCGTCATCGGCGCACGGTATCTCCGGACTCCCGTCGGCGCCAGAGCCTGCGCGCCCGTCCAACTCCTCGTTCCGAACCAGGCGTCGGCGGCCGGACGCAGGGTGTGCAAGTGTTGGCTGATTAACTAAGCGAACCTATGTGGTACGTTCTTGATCATGTCGTTGCTGCGTCTGGGTCCGGCCGCTGAGTACATCGGTGTGCATCCTGTGACCCTACGACGGTGGGCGGATGAGGGACGGGTGGCGGTGACGTGGGTTGGTCGGGAGCGCCGGTTCGACTCTGCGTTGCTCGATGCGTTCGTCGGACGGGGTGAGGCGGAACGGCCGCGCCGTGAGGCGTTGTATGTGCGGGTGTCGGGTACGTCTGGCCAGGAGACGTCGCTGGTGGCCCAAGAGGCGGAACTGCGGGCTACTGCTGCCGCCGAAGTCGTGGCCGTGTTCAAGGACAAGGCGTCTGGACTGCGGGAGAACCGGCCAGGACTTGCCCGGCTGTTGAAGGGTGCGGCGGCGGGCGAGTTCACCGTAGTGAGAGTGACGCACCGCGACCGATTGGCGCGGTTCGGCACCGCGTGGCTGACCGCTCTGCTCGCCCGTGACGGGGTGACTGTCGAGGTGCTGCACGCGAAGGGT
>NZ_JBHSBP010000091.1:0-67573 GCF_042650725.1 Micromonospora sp. GCM10011541 | reverse complement strand
GCCGGCGACGCCGAGGTCGTCCAGGAGCCGACCGAGCAGCCGTACGGCATCCGCGACTGCGCCTTCCGCGACCCCGCGGGCAACCTGATCCGCATCCAGGAGCTGCGCTGAGCCGTCCGGTCATCGCAGCCATGACCTGCGAGCTGATGCGTGACGGCCGCTGGTCGGTCTGCCGCCCCGGCCGGCGCGCCGCGTGGCCGAGGCCACAGGGGCTGCGCGGGCCGAAGCGGCGTGGATACTTGGTTCCTGCGCCGAGCGCGACCCCGGCCGGTGTCAGCCGGACGGGTGTCGGGCCACCCCGGCCGACACCGTCGATCAGATGAGCAACGACCGTTGCCGCGACCGCGCCGACCACCCAGAACCAGAGATACCGCTCGAAGCTGGTCAGATCGGGCCGGGCGACGTCGACGGACACCGCGACGGCGGTCCCGAGTAACAGATGGAGACACGATGAGCACGGCCACGAGGACGGACACGCAGTCACCCGCTCTGCACGTTGCCGACAGCCACGATCTGATCCGCGTGCACGGCGCGCGCGTGAACAACCTCAAGGACGTCAGCATCGAGATCCCGAAGCGCCGGCTGACGGTGTTCACCGGCGTCTCCGGCTCCGGAAAGAGCTCGGTGGTCTTCGGGACCATCGCCGCGGAGTCGCAGCGGCTGATCAACGAGACGTACAGCGCCTTCGTGCAGGGGTTCATGCCGACGCTGGCGCGGCCCGAGGTCGACGTGCTCGACGGGCTGACCACCGCGATCATCGTCGACCAGGAGCGGATGGGCGCCAACGCCCGTTCCACGGTCGGCACCGCCACCGACGCCAACGCGTTGCTGCGCATCCTCTTCAGCCGACTCGGGAAACCGCACATCGGCTCGCCCCAGGCGTTCTCCTTCAACGTCGCCTCGATCAGTGGCGCCGGTGCGGTCACCGTCGACCGCGGGGGCAGAACGACGAAGGAGCGGCGGAGCTTCCGCATCACGGGTGGCATGTGCCCGCGGTGCGAGGGCATGGGCAGGGTGAGTGAGTTCGACCTGTCCGCCCTGTACGACGACAGCAAGTCGCTCAACGAGGGTGCGCTGACCATCCCCGGGTACAGCATGGACGGCTGGTACGGCCGCATCTTCAGCGGCTGCGGCTTCTTCGATCCGGACAAGCCGATCCGCAAGTTCACGAAGAGGGAGCTCCACGACCTCCTCTACAAGGAGCCGACCAAGGTCAAGGTCGAGGGCATCAACCTGACGTACGAGGGTCTGATCCCGAAGATCCAGAAGTCGTTTCTGTCCAAGGACCGCGAGGCGATGCAGCCGCACATCCGCGCGTTCGTGGATCGGGCGGTCGTCTTCTCCACCTGCCCCGACTGCGGCGGCACCCGACTCAGTGCGGCGGCCCGGTCGTCGAAGATCAAGGGGATCAACATCGCCGACGCCTGCGCGATGCAGATCAGCGACCTCGCCGGGTGGGTGCGGGGTCTGGACGAACCGTCCGTCGCGCCGCTGCTGGCGGCGTTGCATCACACCCTCGACTCGTTCGTCGAGATCGGGCTCGGCTACCTCAGCCTCGACCGCCCGTCGGGGACGCTCTCGGGCGGTGAGGCGCAACGCACCAAGATGATCCGACACCTCGGGTCGTCGCTCACCGACGTGACCTACGTCTTCGACGAACCGACCATCGGGCTGCACCCGCACGACATCCAGCGGATGAACGAGCTGCTGCTGCAACTGCGCGACAAGGGCAACACCGTGCTGGTCGTCGAGCACAAGCCGGAGGCGATCGCGATCGCCGACCACGTCGTGGACCTCGGCCCCGGCGCCGGCGCCGCCGGTGGCGAGGTGGTGTTCGAGGGGACCGTCGAGGGGCTGCGGCTCAGCGGCACGCTCACGGGGCGGCACCTGGACGACCGGGCCGCCGTGAAACCGTCGGTGCGGACATCGTCGGGGGTGCTGGAGGTGCGCGGCGCCACCACCCACAACCTTCAGGACGTGGACGTCGACATCCCGCTCGGCGTGCTGGTCGTCGTCACCGGCGTGGCCGGGTCGGGCAAGAGCTCGCTGATCCACGGCTCGGTGGCCGGGCGGGACGGTGTGGTGTCGGTCGACCAGGGCGCGATCCGCGGCTCGCGACGGAGCAACCCGGCGACGTACACCGGTCTGCTCGACCCGATCCGCAAGGCGTTCGCGAAGGCCAACGGTGTGAAGCCGGCGCTGTTCAGCGCCAACTCCGAGGGGGCCTGTCCCACCTGCAACGGCGCCGGCGTCATCTACACCGACCTGGCGATGATGGCCGGCGTCGCCACCACCTGCGAGGAGTGCGAGGGGAAGCGGTTCCAGGCATCGGTGCTGGAATACCACCTCGGCGGCCGCGACATCAGTGAGGTGCTCGCGATGTCGGTGACCGAGGCCGAGGGATTCTTCGGCGCCGGCGAGGCGCGGACCCCGGCGGCCCACGCGATCCTGCGGCGGCTCGCCGACGTCGGGCTCGGCTACCTCTTGCTGGGCCAGCCGCTGACCACGCTGTCCGGCGGTGAGCGGCAGCGGCTCAAGCTGGCCACCCGGATGGCCGAGAAGGGCGGCGTCTACGTCCTCGACGAGCCGACCACCGGCCTCCACCTCGCCGACGTCGAGCAACTGCTCGGCCTGCTCGACCGGCTCGTCGACTCCGGCAAGTCGGTCATCGTCATCGAGCACCACCAGGCGGTCATGGCGCACGCCGACTGGATCATCGACCTCGGCCCCGGCGCCGGCCACGACGGCGGCCGGATCGTCTTCGAGGGCACACCCGCCGACCTCGTCGCCGCCCGCTCCACCCTCACCGGCGAGCACCTCGCGGCCTACGTCGGCACCTGACCGAGGCCCTCGCGGGACACGGTCCACCTCACGAGGCGTGGCGGACCTCGGTGTCCCAGAGCTGCGTCCACGGGCGCCGCAGTCCCCGGCAGACGAAGACCGGCAGACCGTTCTCGTCGTTGTCCACGTCGACCCGTGGGCGCGGCCGGCGGTCACGGTTCGGGCACGCGCGGGCGGATTACTGGTCGCCGTCGAGCGGGGCGTCCGACTAGCGTGCCTGGCATGCGCATCCGGGATTTCACCGAGGCCGACTGGGAGCAGGTCTGGCCGATCGTCGAGGACGTCGTCACCGCCGGGGACACCTTCCCGTACGACCCGACCTGGACGCCCGAAATCTGCCACGACGTCTGGGTGGAGGCGGCGCCCGGCCACACGGTGGTGGCGGAGGAGGACGGCAAGATCCTCGGCACCGCCAAGATGGGGCCGAACAAGCCCGGCCCCGGTGCGCACGTCGCCACCGCCAGTTTCATGGTGTCCGCCGCCGCCCGCGGCCGCGGCGTCGGCCGGGCCCTGTGCGAGTACGCGCTGGACTGGGCCGGCCGGCAGGGGTATGCGGCGATGCAGTTCAACGCGGTGGTGGAGGTCAACGAGGCGGCGGTGCGGCTGTACCGGCAGCTCGGGTTCACGGTGATCGGCACGGTGCCGGAGGCCTTCGCGCATCCCACCCTGGGGCGGGTGGGCCTGCACATCATGCACCGTCCCCTGTGAACGGCGCCGGTGGGCGACGATGACGGCATGAGAGATGAGCCGATCGAGCTGGCCGCCGCCCTGGCGGGTTTCGACCAGCTGTGGAGCCCGCGCATCGTCACGAGAGTCAACGACTACGACGTCCGGATCGCCAAGGTGGCCGGTGAGCACGTCTGGCACGTCCATGAGCACACCGACGAGTTCTTCCTGGTGCTCGACGGGGAGCTGCGCATCGCGCTGCGCGACGGGGCGGAGGAGCGGGAGGTGGTGCTGCCGCGCGGCGCGGTGTTCGTGGTGCCGCGCGGCGTCGAGCACCGGCCGTCCAGCGCCGGGGGCGCGTCGATCCTGATGTTCGAGCCGTCCGGCACGTTCAGCGTCGGGGACCGGCACGAGACGGTCCCCGACCACGTGGACGCCACCACCGGGCACGCCCTCTGACAGCGCCTCAGCGCCCCGCCGGGACCTGCTCCGCCGGGGCGGGCGGGGCGTTGACCGGCCAGCCGAGCCGGCGTACCGCGGGGACGGCGGCGGTACCGGCGCAGGCGAGGGCGACCAGCGCCCCGGCGACGGCGAGCGGCACCGGCAGGCCCCAGGCCCGGGACGCCAGTGGGGCGAGGGCGTAGCCGAGCGGCATGGCGCCCAGCGACACCAGCCAGTCGTACGAGGTGACCCGGGCGAGCACCTGTGGCGGGAACTGGCCCTGCACCACGGTCTCCCAGATCGGGTTGAGGAAGCCCAGCGCGGCCAGCGCGAGGCAGTAGGCGGCGATGACCGCGCCGGCGGGCGCGGCGACGGCCAGCAGGAGCAGCGGCGCCGCGTACGTGGCGAGGCCCAGGTTGGCCACCAGTACGGGTCGGCGCGGTCGGGCTCGGGCGGCCAGCAGCGATCCGGCGAGCATGCCGACGGCGCCGCCCTGCTGCAGCAGCACCCAGACGCCCTCCCCGCCGAGGCGGTCCACCGCGATCACCGGCCCGAGGGTGAGCAGCACCGCGGCGGCGCCGTTCCAGACGCCGTGGGCGAGCAGGCTGCTCCAGAACCAGTCGCGGGAGCGCACCTCCCGCCAGCCGAGCGCCAGGTCGGTCCGGATGGACCGGCGGGGCACGGGAACGTGGCGGACGCGGATGACCGACAGCAGCAGCGCGCTGAGGGCGAACGAGAGGGCGTCCAGGACGAACGCCCAGCCGGGGCCGGCGGTCCAGATCAGCAGCCCGGCCAGGGCGGGGCCGAGCAGCCGGCTGGCGTTGGCGGTGACGCCCATCAGCGCGTTGGCGCGCTGCCGGGCGTCGGGCTCGACGGTGCCGGCGACCAGCGGTGACGCGGTGGGCATGGCGAAGGCGGAGGCCACGCCGCCGAGCGCGGCGGCCACCGCGATGTGGGTCAGCGACGGGGTGCCGCCGAGCAGTTCGGCGCCGACGACCAGTTGGGCGACGCAGCGCGCCAGGTCGGTGCCGATGGCGACGCGCCGGGCGTCGAAGCGGTCGGCCACCACGCCGCCGAGGGGCAGCAGGAGCAGCCGGGGGAGCATCGCGCAGCCGAGGACGAGGGCCAGCGCCGCGGTGGAGCCGGTGGCGCGGAGCACGGCGAGGGCCAGCGCGGTGGGCACCACCGCGTCGCCGACGGCCGAGACGGTGCGGCCGAGGAAGAGCAGCCGGAAGGAGCGGAGCCGGAGGGGATGGGTCACCCTCGCAAGGTAGTTCGACATCAAACATTTCGTCAACGAATATTTCGGTGTCGACGTATGCTGGTGCCGTGACCGACCGCGCAGACCTGCACGTACGGCGTTGGCTGCCCGTGCTGCCCGACCTGGACCCGGACGTCGAGGGCGCCGTCACCCGAATGCAGTTCCTCACCCGGCGCCTGCGTGCGGTGAAGGAACAGGCGCTGGCGGACCTCGACCTGCAGGAGAAGGAGTTCGGCACGCTGCACGCCCTGGCCGGGCGCGGCGGTCGGGCGGCGCCGTCGGAGATCGCCGCGGACCTCGGCATGGCTCCCGCCTCGATCACCGCTCGGGTGGACGGGCTGCTACGGCGGGACTTCGTCCGCCGGATCCCCTCCGCCGTCGACCGGCGGCGGGTCGACGTGGAGCTGACCGACGCCGGCCGGGCCGCCTGGCTGCGCGCGATGGACGTCGTGGGCGGCGAGGAGCACCGCCTGCTCGGCGCGCTGGCCCCGGACGAACGCCGGCTGCTGTCGGACCTGCTGCGCCGCGTCGTCCTGGTCGCCGACGGACCCGCCCGCTGAACGCCGCCACCACCCGGCCGCGGGCCGGCACCTGATCGGCCACGGTCCGGCGGAGACGGAAAGCCGTTCACCGCCCGGTGAGGATCGGGCGGTGACGACCTGGACGACGAGCCCCACCCACCCGGACGAGCCCGAGGCGGCGATCCTGCTGGGGGAGTACCTGACCCTGTAGGCCCGCCACGGGTACGTCGAAATCCCGCCTACAACAACGGCAGGTACGCCGAGCACTGGTTCGAGAAGGCGCTACCGGCCGGAGTTGACGACACCGACCCGGCGCGCTAAATAAATAACTGAGGACTTGAGTCGCCAAGACTCAACTTGACACCTTCGGCCAGGAGAACCGAGGAGGCACGACCATGCTGATGCGTACCGACCCGTTCCGTGAGATCGACCGGCTCGCCGAGCAGTTCTTCGGCACCACCGCCCGACCGGCGGTCATGCACCTCGACGCCTACCGCGACGGCGAGTGGTTCTACGCCGCCTTCGACCTGCCCGGCGTCGACCCGGACAGCATCGACTGCACTGTGGAGCGCAACGTGCTGACCGTCCGCGCCGAGCGGCGCCGCCCCACCGGGGACAAGGTCGAACTCGTCGCCGCCGAGCGGCCGATGGGCACCTTCACCCGTCAGCTGTTCCTCGGTGACACCCTCGACACCGACAAGCTGGAGGCGGGCTACGAGAACGGGGTGCTGACCCTGCGCATCCCGATCGCCGAGCGCGCCAAGCCGCGCCGGATCAGCATCACCGCGCCGGCGAACGGCAACGGGCGCAAGGAGATCAACGCCTGACCGTCGGACCGGCGGGGGCGTCCGACCCGGGCGCTCCCGCCGGTCGGGCAGGCGGCGGATACAGCCCGGCGAGGGCGTGCGCGGTGGCGCTGAACCGCTCCCGCAGCTCCGCCGGGGCGAGCACCTCCACCTCGGCGCCCAGCTTGAGCAGCTCCACGTGCCCGTGCCTGACCGACTCGATCGGCACAGTGGTCTCCAGCCAGCCGGATTCGTCGGGCGCACCGGCTGCGGCGCGGGCGGCCCGGCTCATCTCCGGCGGGAAGACGTACGCCATGAACTCCAGCGCGGCCACCGTCATCCGCACCCGGGCCTCGTCGCGGTAGACGTCGCGCTCGTACCGGTCGGTCCACTCCCGCCAGAAGCCGGCCAGGTCGAAGTCGGCCGGCCGGTCGAACCCCTCGTCCAGCACCACCAGGTCGAGGACCGCGCCGACCCGGTAGGTGCGTACCTGCTCGCCCGAGCGGGCCACCAGGTACCAGCGGCCGGCCTTGAGCACCACGCCCAGCGGGGCGAGCACCCGGGTCACCTCCCGCGGGGCCTTCCACCGGCGGTAACGGACCTCGACCAGCCGGTCCTCCCACACCGCGCGGGCCAGCCCCGTCAGGTGCGGGGTGGGCTCCGGGTTCCGGAACCAGCCCGGCGCGTCCAGGTGGAACCGCTGCCGGGCCCGGCCGCCCCGATCGGCCAGTTCGTCGGGGAGCGCGGCGAGCAGCTTCAACTCCGCCGCCGCGAGCACCGGGCCGAGGCCGAGGTCGGCGGCCGGACCGGGCATGCCGGCCAGGAAGAGCGCCTCGGCCTCCGGCGCGGTCAACCCGGTCAGCCGGGTCCGGTACCCCTCCAGCAGCCGGTACCCGCCGGCCGGACCGCGGTCGGCGTACACCGGCACCCCGGCGGCGCCGAGCGACTCGACGTCGCGGTAGACGGTCCGCACCGACACCTCCAGGGCGTCGGCGAGCTCCTGGGCGGTCATCCGCCCCCGGGTCTGCAGGAGCAGCAGCAGGGAGACCAACCGGCTGGCACGCACCGGCCGACCGTAACGCCGGCTCCGACCGGTGCCGACGCCGGGACGGAAGATCGCTCGGGGACTGTGACCTTTGCCCGATTCTCGCCGGGCGCGCCTCGTCGCCATTCGCGGCGAAGGCTGAGAGCCTTTCTCACATGCTGCGCCCCGACGTCCTGCCCCGCGGGTCGGTGCGGTCCGCCCTGCCCGGCGGGCCGACCGATTTCACCGAGGCGTGGCTGCGCAACCGGCGGCTGTCGGAGCACACCCGCGACGCGTACCGGCGGGACGTCACCGGCTGGCTGACCTGGTGCGCCGGGCGCGGCCTGGACCCGCTGCGGGCCAACTTCCTCGACGTCAACGCCTACGGCCGCGAACTGGAGTCCACGCTGGGGGTCCGCAGCGGCCGGCCGCTCACCCCGGCCACCGTCGCCCGCCGACTGTCCGCGCTGTCCAGCTGGTACGACTTCCTGGTCAAGCTGCGCGCCGTCGACGCCAACCCGGTCTCCGGGGCGGACCGGCCACGCATCGACCGGGACCACTCGGCCACGGTCGGCCTCACCCCGGAGGAGGTCGACGCCCTGCTCGCCGCCGCCGAGGCGGACACCGGCTCGACCGCCGCCCGCAACCGGGCCGCCATCGCGCTCCTGGCCGACCTGGGGCTGCGGGTCGGCGAGCTGATCTCGCTCGACCTGGCCGACCTGGGCGCCGAGCGGGGACACCGCAGCGTGCGGTTCGTCGGCAAGGGCGGCAAGGTCCGCCGGCGCGCGCTGACCCCCGGCACCGCGTACGCGCTGGACGCCTACCTGGCCGCCCGGGCCGCCGCGCAGGGGGTTACCGTGCCGGAGCTGACCGGCCCGCTGCTGGTCACCGCGACCGGCGCCCGGCTGGACCGGCACTCGGTGTTCCGGCTGGTGCGCCGGCTCGCCCGGGCGGCGGGGATCCCGGCCTGGGCGAAGCTGTCGCCGCACTCGCTGCGGCACGCGTTCGCCACCACCGCCCGCGCGGAGGGGGTGCCGCTGGAGGACGTGCAGGACGCGATGGGTCACGCGGATCCCCGCACCACCCGCCGGTACGACCGGGACCGGCACAACCTCGACCGCGACCCGGCGTACGTCATCTGGGCCGCTCGCGCCCGCCGCCGCGGCTGAACCCGGTAATTCCGTTGCCGGAGTGAGTGGTCACTCCGCACAGTGGGTGGCATGACCGACACCACTGATCGCCGGCGCCGCGCGCCGGGAATGACGCCCGACCGGCGGCGCGCGATGATCGTGCAGGCGGCCCTGCCGCTGCTGGCCACGCACGGCGCGACGCTCACCACCGCTCAGGTCGCCCGGGCGGCCGGCATCGGCGAGGCGACCGTCTTCCGCGCCTTCGCCGACAAGGAGGCCCTGCTCGACGCCTGCGTGGTCGAGGTGCTGCGCCCCGACACGGTGCTCGACGAACTGGCCGCGATTCCGCTGACGCAGCCGCTCGGTGACCGACTCTCCGACGCGGCGAGCGCGCTGCTCGCCCACTTCGACCGCCTCGGCGCCGTACTCGGCGCCCTGCACGCGGCCGGACGACCCGGGCGGGGCCGCCCCGGCGAGCAGACGACGGCCGACGCCGAACGGGGGGCGGCTCCGGATGGGCCGGCCACGCCGGCGCGGCCCAAACCGGTCGGGGCCGACCGACCGCCGGCGTCGGCGCGCGAGGAATCGGCCCTGGCCGTCCGGGAGGCCGTCGCCGCCCTGTTCGCCCCCGAACGGGACCGGCTGCGGCTGCCCGCCGACCGGCTGGCCGGGCTGTTCCTCGCCGTGCTGCTGCCGGCCCGCCCGCCACTCGCCCTCGCCGCGCCGACCCCGGCCGAGCTGGTCGACCTGTTCCTGCACGGCGCGCTGAGCCGCGACCCGCTGCCCGGGGCGGATCGATGACCGTCACGCTCAACCACACCATCGTCCCCGCGGTCGACCACCGGGCGGCGGCCCGGTTCTTCGCCGACGTGATGGGCCTACCGATCCTGCCGCCAGCCGGCCGCGACGGCCACTTCGCCCCGGTACGCGTCAACGACCAGCTCACCCTCGACTTCATCAGCGTGCCCGCCCCGGAGGGGCATCACCTCGCCTTCGACGTGGACCCGGACACCTTCGACGCGATCCTGACCCGGTTGCGCGACGGCGGCGTGCCGTACGGCAACGACCCGCGGACGCCCGACAACGGGCGCGTGGACCATCCACTGTGCGCCCGCGGGCTCTTCTTCCGCGACGACTCCGGCAACCTGTACGAGGTGATGTCCCCGGCCTGACCGTCGCACCTGCGGATTACGGTGCGGCAATGCGACACGGACTGGAGATCTGCTGCGGCGGACCGTCGGTGACGGCGTCCCTCCTGGTCGAGTTGGGGGAACTGGCCGAGCGGGCCGGCTGGGACGGGGTGTTCTTCGAGGACTACCTCATCTACTACGACGGTGACGACCCGCCCACGTACGACCCGTGGCTGCTGCTGGCCGCGATCGCCGGGCGCACCGGCCGCATCCGGCTCGGCACCACGGTGACCTCGTTGCCGCGCCGACGTCCGGCGAAGCTGGCCCGGGAGGTGTTGACCCTGGATCATCTCTCCGCCGGCCGCGCCACCGTCGCGGTCGGCGTGGGCGACCCGAAGGATCGCGGCGTCGCGGGGTTCGGGGAGCAGACCGACCTGAAGACCCGGGCGGCGATGCTCGACGAGGGTCTCGACCTGCTGGTCGGTCTGGTCGGCGGCGAGCGGGTCACACACCAGGGCACCCACTACCGGGCCGACGGGGTGACGCTCCGGCCGGCGCCGGTGCAGACGCCCCGGGTACCGGTCCGGGTGGGTGGCAGCATCCAGGCGAAGGCGGTGCTGCGCCGCGCCGCGCGCGCCGACGGGATCGTGCCGTACAAGCTCGCCGACACCGACGGCTGGTCGGACT
Source organism: Micromonospora sp. GCM10011541 (assembly GCF_042650725.1). Taxonomy (NCBI): domain Bacteria; kingdom Bacillati; phylum Actinomycetota; class Actinomycetes; order Micromonosporales; family Micromonosporaceae; genus Micromonospora; species Micromonospora sp. GCM10011541. The sequence goes on along the minus strand of NZ_JBHSBP010000091.1, from coordinate 57,087 downwards.
TCAGCCCGGACGAGGTGCACGACCTGGTGGGCGCGCTGCCGGCAACCCGCGCCGACGGGGAGCCGTTCGACGTGGCGGTCGGCGGCCGCCGTCGCCGGCCGGACGAGCGCGCCGAGCGGGCGTACGTGGGCGAGCTGGCGGCGGCAGGGGCGACCTGGTGGCTGGAGTTCATCCCGGCCGGCGACCCGGAAATGATGCGGGCGGCGGTGGCGCGCGGGCCGCTACGCTGACCGGTCGAGCCCGACGGCGATCAGAGCCGGCGGGCGCCGGGCCGCTCGCGGGCGTCGTAGTCGTCTCGGGCCCGGTCGACCTTGTCGAGGTTGGCGGTGGACCACTCGGCGAGCGTGGCGAACAGCGGCGCGAGGCTGCGCCCCAGGTCGCTGATCTCGTACTCCACCCGGGGCGGGACCTCCGGGTGGTAGGTGCGCACGACAAGGCCGTCGCGTTCCAGTTGCCGCAGCCGCTGGGTGAGCACCTTCGGGGTGATGGTGCCGAGGCGGCGGTCCAGCTCGACGAACCGCTGCCGGCCGTACTCGTGCAGCGCCCAGAGGATGGGCGTGGTCCAGCGGCTGAACACGATGTCGACCACCGGGGCGATCGGGCAGGCCTGCTCCGGGTCGACGTCCACTCGGGACGCCGGGGTGGTGCTGGTCACATTCACTCCCTCGGCCATTACTTTCCTCTAGGTACCTACTATACGCAGGAAGGTACCGTCCTCTCAGTCCAGAGCGAACTCGGAGGAATTGTCATGATCGTGGTGACGGGAGCGACGGGGAACGTGGGACGGCCGCTGGTGCGGGCGCTGGCGGCGGCCGGCGAGCAGGTGACGGCCGTGTCGCGGCAGGTGTCTGCGGCGGACGTACCAGAACGGGTGCGCCCGGTGGCGGCCGACCTGGCCCACCCGCCGGGCCTGAAGGCGGCGCTCGACGGCGCGGAGGCGCTGTTCCTGCTGCTCACCGGTGACCTGCTGGCCGGCGGCGCCGACCTCGGCGGCATCCTCGACGGCGCCCGGGACGCCGGCGTACGGCGGGTCGTCCTGCTGTCCTCGCAGGGCGTCGCGACCGGGCGGCACCCCGCCGGACCGGAGGAGGCGGTGACCGGGTCCGGTCTGGACTGGACGGTGCTGCGCCCCGGCGGGTTCCACTCCAACGCGCTGCAGTGGGCCGGGACGGTCCGGGCGCAGCGGCTGGTCGCCGCGCCGTTCGGCGACGTTGCGCTGCCGACCGTCGACCCGGCCGACATCGCGGCGCTCGCCGCCGTCGCGCTGCGGGAGCCCGGCCACGCCGGTGCGACGTACGAGCTGACCGGGCCGGAGCCGATCTCGCCGCGGCAGCAGGCGGCGGCGATCGGGCGGGCGCTGGACGAGCCGGTGCGCTTCGTCGAGCAGACCGCCGCGCAGGCCCGGGCGCAGCTGCTGCGCTTCATGCCCGAACCCGTCGTGGCGGCGACCCTCGGCATCCTGGGCACTCCCTCGCCGGCCGAGCAGCGGGTGAGCCCCGACGTCGAGCGGGTCCTCGGCCGCCCGCCGCGCCCCTTCGCCGAGTGGGCGCTGGGCAGCGTCGACGCCTTCCGCTGACGACCCGGCCACCGGCCCGCCGGGCGGCGCACGGCCGCCCGGCGAGGCGCGGTGCTCAGCCCTGCGGGCGGGGGCAGATGCAGAACGGCTGGCCGATCGGGTCGATCAGCACCACCCAGCGTTCGCCGCCGGGCTGGAACTCCGGCTTCGCCGCGCCGGCCGCCACGAACTCCTTCTCCGCCACCGTGAGGTCGTCGACGTAGAGGTCGAGGTGGTAGCGCTTGCCGGCGGTCTCGTCGGGCCAGGCGGGCGGCGCGTAGCCGGGCACCAGCCCGAACCCGATCGAGACCCCGTCCTTGCTGATCATGGCGTATTCGGCCTGGCTGTGGGTGATCTGCCAGCCCAGCACGCGGGCGTAGAACCCGGCGTGGGCGGCCGGGTCGGAGCTGTCGAGGTTGACCATGGCGAGGTCGGCGGTCACTGTCATGCCGGCCAGTCTCCCCGCCGTACCTGACACCTTGTGGCAGGTACGGCGGGCCGTTCTCAGCAGAGCGGTTCCCGGTGCCGGTGCGCGTCGGCGGCGATGTCCCCGCGCCGGCGCCGGCGCCGCGCCCACAGCCGGGCGGCCGCCTCGGTCTGCGTTGCGCCGACGGTAGACGATGCCGTGGCCGGCGTGACACGGGCGGAGTTCCTGCGCGGGGACGTATCGGGCGCTTACGGTCGAAGCTGATGGGCGGCAGGGAGACGTGGAGCAGGCCGGCCCGGGGGCGCCGACCGGTGCGGACCGGCTTGGTCCTGGGCGGCTTCGGGGTGGGCCTGTGCCTGATCGGGGTGGCCGGCCTCGCCGTTTGGAACGTGCAGGTGGTGATGCAGGCCACCGGGCCGGTGCGGGAGACGGCCGACGGGTTCTTCCACGAGGTGTCCGCCGGCGACACCGACAAGGCGTACGAGCGGTTGTGCAAGGACACCCGCAGCCGGTGGAGCGCGGTCGGTTTCGGCAGTTGGGTGCGGACCCCGCCGCAGGTCAGCGGCTACGAGATAACCGACCTGTCGATCTCCACCCTGCGCGGCCGCCCGCGTGCCACGGTGACGGTGCGGGTGACCCGCGACGGCGGGGCCAGCGAGGAGCGCAAGCTCCCCGTGATCCAGGAGAACGGGAAGTGGCGGGTCTGCGGGGACCCGTTCTGACGTCTCAGCCGCGCGGGCCGAGGTCGCCGGAGCGGTAGTGGCGGCGGCACAGCACCTGGTAGCGCACGTCGGCGCTGTCCATGGTGTCGCCGATGACGACCTGCTCGCCCTCGCGGACCACCCGCCCGTCGACCACCCGGGCGTTGAGCAGCCCTTCCCGGCCGCACCAGCAGAGCACCTCGACCTGGATGCGGGCCACCTCGTCGGCGAGCTCGAACAGTCGCTGCGCGGCCGGGAACAGGCAGGAGCGGAAGTCGGTGGCCAGGCCGAAGGCGTACACGTCGACGTCGAAGTTGTCGACCAGTTCGGCCATCTGCTCGACGTGCTCCAGGTTGTAGAAGGAGGCCTCGTCGCAGATCAGGTAGTCCACGCGTACCCCCTCGGCCCAGGCGTCCCGGACCAGGTCGCGCAGGTCGAGGGCGTCGTTGACCTCGATGGCGGAGTGGGCCAGGCCGATGCGGGTGGTGACCTGCGGGCCGAGCGACCGGTCGATGCGCGTGGTGACCAGCCCGCGCCGGCCCTGCCGGGCATGGTTGTAGTTCATCTGCAGGGCCATGGTGGACTTGCCGCAGTCCATCGGCCCCCAGAAGAACTTCAGCGCGGCGGCGTGCAGCGGCCGCCCGTCGACGCCGCGGGCGGCGGCGCAGCCGGTGCGGGTGTCGTCCGGTCCGGGGAGGGGCCGGGCCAGGCAGATCGGGGCGGCAGCGGCGTCGTCGGTCACGTCGGGGCAGCCTAGTCGATCGATCCGCGCCGATCAGGACGGTGCGCGGCGGTCGCTACAGCACCCGGGGCGGGGTGTTGCCCGCAGCGACGATCGCCCGCCGGATCGGCACGGCGGCCAGCAGCGCGAACCCGACCACGAAGAAGATCAGCAGTGAGACCAGGCCCACCCGGTAGGAGGCGGTGAGCTGGAACACCAGGCCGAAGGCGAGCGGCCCGAGCCAGCTGGTGCCCTTGTCGCTGATCTCGTAGAAGCCGTAGTACTCGCCCTCCTTGCCGGCGGGGATGAGCTGGCTGAACAGCGACCGGCTCAGCGCCTGGCTGCCGCCCAGGACCAGGCCGATCGCCCCACCGAGGACCATGAACGGCAGCGGCGCCTCGGCGGGCAGCCGGAACGCGGCGATGATCACACCGGTCCAGAGCACCAGGCTGATCAGCACGGTCTTCCACGCGCCGATCCGCCCGGCGAGCGCGCCGAGCGCCAGCGCACCGCCGAAGGCGAGGAACTGCACCAGCAGGATCGTCGTGATCAGCGTGCTCTGCCCCAGCCGCAGCTCCTTGGTGCCGTACTGGCTGGCCAGGGTGATGACGGTCTGGATGCCGTCGTTGTAGACCAGGAAGGCGAGCAGGAAGAACAGCGTCAGCGGGTACGCCTTGATGTTCCGCAGGGTGTGGCCGAGCTGCCGGAACCCGTCGGTGAGCACGTTGCCGCCGCCGACCCGGGCCGCCGCGGCGGCGGCGGGATGTTCGCGCAGCCAGCGCAGCGGCACCAGGGTGAACGCCGCCCACCACACGCCCGCGGACACGATCGACCAGCGGGCCAGGTCGAGGGTGCGCTGCGGGTTGCCCTCCTCGCTGAGCATCGTCACCGCGACCAGGTTCAGCGCGAGCAGCAGGCCGCCACCGAGGTAGCCGATGGCCCAACCGCGGCTGGAGATGCCGTCGCGCTCGTCGGGCCCGCCGAGCTGCGGCAGGAACGAGTTGTAGACGACCACGGCCGCGCCGAAGGAGATGTTCGCGACCAGGAACAGCGCCCCGCCGAGCAGGTAGCGTTCGCCGGTGACGAAGGCGAAGGCGGTGGTGGCGCCGGCGCCGGTGAACGCGGCGGTGGCCAGCAGCCGCTTCTTGTGCATCGACCGGTCGGCGATCGCGCCCATCACCGGCAGCACGAACACGGTGAGGAAGACCGACAGCGAGATCAGGTACGGGTAGTAGGAGCCGGCGGCGACCCGGATGCCGAGCGGGTGCACGTACCCCTCGCAGGTGTCCGCGCCGAGTTCACAGCCGGCGGCCAGTTCGGTGACGGTGGTGAGGAACGGGCCGAGGAAGACGGTGATGACCGTGGTCTGGAAGGCCGAGTTGGCCCAGTCGTAGAGGTACCAGCCGCGCCGTTCCCGGCGGGTGCTCGACGGGGGCTCGTGCAGGGTCGGGCTGACCGTCTCGGCCATCGGGGTCCTCGTGAGTTCAGGCGGCCCAGTGGCCGCGGCTGCGGTAGACGTCGCGCAGCACGCCGACGTGATCGGTCATGATGCCATCCACGCCGAGATCAAGTAAGTCGTGCATCTCGGCAGGTTCGTCGATCGTCCAGACGTGCACCTGCAACCCGATCCGGTGGCAGTACGCCAGGAATCGCCGGTCGACCACGGGGATGCGCCCGTAGCGGACCGGGACCTGGGCGGCGACCACGGACGGCGGCAGCCGCAGCGACCGTCCGTGCAGGGAGGCCATCCGCAGCCGGGCCACGCCGCGCATGCCGAGGCTGGTGGCGACCTTCGGCCCGGCCAGGGCGCGCAGCCGGGTCAGCCGGGCGTCGCTGAAGGAGGCCAGCAGCACCCGCTCGCCGGCACCGGTCCGGGTGACGGTGGCGACGGTGGGTTCGACGCCGCCGTCGGCCTTGACGTCGATGTTGAAGCGGATCTCCGGCCAGGCGCCGAGGACCTCGTCGAGGCGGGGCACCACGGCGGCGCCGCCGACGCGTACCGAGGCCAGGTCGGCCCAGCGCAGGTCGGCGATGCGCCCCGGCTCGCCGGTGAGCCGGCGCAGGGTGGCGTCGTGGAAGACCACCGCCACGCCGTCGGCGGTGGCGTGCACGTCGGTTTCGACGTACCGGTAGCCCAGGGCGATGGCGCGGGCGAACGCGGCGGCGGTGTTCTCGTCGCCGTCGGCCGCGCCGCCGCGGTGGGCGAACGCCAGGGGCGCGGGGGCGTCGAGGTAGCCGGAGCGGGGCTGCACGCCCGGCAGTATGACCGCCCGTGGTGGCGCCCGGGTGACGGGCCGGCGATCACCTCGGGCCGGAAGCGCGACGCGACGGACAACCCCCGCTCCCTATCATTACCTATCCCGCCTATGATGTGGCGCGATGAGTGAAGATATGTACTCGGTGGAGCAGGTGGCCGAGCGGCTCGGCCTGCACCCGCGCACCGTGCGCGGCTACATCCGCGCCGGCCGGCTCCGGGCGGTGCGGATCGGCAAGCAGTACCGGATCGCCCGCGCCGACCTCGACGCGCTGACCGGCCGGCCGCCGGCGGCCCGGCCCGCCGCGGTTCCCGCGGTGGAGGTGTCGAGCATCGTGCAGGTCGACGGCGTCGACCGGGCCGCGGCCGACCGGCTGGGCACCCTCGTCCTGGCCGGGGTGAACACCGTCCACGACCCCGCGCACCCGCTGCGCGTTCAGACCGTCCACGACGAGGAGCGCCGGCGCATGAAGATCGTCATCCTGGGTGGCGCCGCGGCCACCGCCGACGTGCTGCACCTGCTCGACGCCGTCCTCGACGGCGGCAACGGCCTGCTCGCCGGGGAGGCCGCCCATGCCTGACGTGGTGCAGCAGCGGATGGGGGTGCCGGTGCTGGTGTGCGACCCGGCCGGCCCGCCGGTGGCCACCGTGGCGGACGCGTTGGACCTGATCGGCGCGGCGTTCCTCGGCGCCGAGGTGGTGGCCGTGCCGGCGAGCCGGCTCGACCCGGACTTCTTCGCCCTGGACACCCGCTTCGCCGGGGAGATCATGCAGAAGTTCGTCAACTACCGGCTGCGGCTGGCCGTCGTCGGTGACATCTCGCGGCACCTCGCGGCCAGCGCGGCCCTGCGCGCCCTGGTCCACGAGTCCAACCGGGCCGAGCACGTCTGGTTCGTCCCGGACCTCGACGCGCTGGACGCCCGGCTGGCCGGGGCGCCGTCGCACCGAGATTGATCAGGCCAGCCAGCCGGCGGTGATCGTGGCGACGGCGCGGCCGTCGAGGTCGGCGAGTTTCGCCCCGACGAACTGCCGGGCGGTGGTGGAGGTCTGCACGCGCGGCGCCGGCTCCGGGTCGGTCAGGGTGGCGACCACCGCCGCGGCGGCGTCCGCCGGGGACTGGGCGGCCGCGAACGCGCCGGCGGTGCGGTCCAGGTACGCCCGCAGCGCCGGCGCGTACACCCCGGCCTGCGCGACGGCGGCGTCCCGGTCGACGCCGACGTTGGCGACGAACTCGCTGGCCACCGCGCCGGGCTCCACCACGGTGACGAGGACGCCGACGGTCGCGGCGACCGGGGCGAGGGCCTCCATGAAGCCCTCGACGGCGAACTTCGCCGCGCAGTACGCCTCGTTGAACGGCTGCCCGACCACTCCGCCGACGCTGGTGACCGTGACGAGCCGTCCCCGACTGGCACGCAGGTGCGGCAGCGCGGCCCGGCTGACGTGCAGGACGCCGAAGAAGTTGACCTCCATGACGGCCCGTACGTCGTCGACGGTCTCCTCCTCCAGGGTGCCCACGTGCCCGGCGCCGGCGTTGTTGACCACCGCGTCGAGGCGCCCGCGGTCGGCGATCACGCCGGCCACGCAGGCGGTCACCGAGGCCGGGTCGACGACGTCGAGCCGGCGTACCTCGACCAGGTCGGCGACCCCGGCGGCGTCGGCGGCGCGGCGCAGCGCGTCAGCGCGCGACACGTCGCGCATGGTGGCCACGGCCCGCCAGCCGGCCCGGGCCGCGCCCACGGCGATCTCCAGGCCGATGCCGCTGGACGTGCCGGTGATCAGCGCGGTCGGTGCGCTCATGGCTGCCTCCTCCACGGGACGTGGTGTCCCGGCCCGAAGAGTCTCACCCTTCGCGTCGACTCGAAGGCAAATCAGCCGGCCGTGTGCCGCCGGTGCGATCGGGTGGTCTCGCTGGGGCGGCCGGGGTCGACGTGCCGGGGGCGGTCCGGCTCGTCGGGGCGCAGCGGCCCCAGGTCGTCGGTGATCGCGTCGATGATCCGGTCGGTGGCCCGCCGGGCCGCCCCCGGGGCGCCGGGGGGCAGGTCGGGCAGCACCACCGGGGCGCCGAAGTGCACCCGGATCGTCGGCCGGCGCAGCAGGGCCCGGGCGAGGCCGCGCAGCGCCCCCTTGGGCGCGCGGTACGGCAGCACCTCGTGGGAGCCCCACTGGGCGACGGGGATGACGGGGGCGCCGCTGGCCAGGGCGAGCCGGGCGGCGCCGGTCTTGCCGCGTTCGGGCCACATGCCCGGGTCCAGTCCGATCCGCCCCTCGGGGTAGAGCAGGATCACCGAGCCGCCGGCGACGGCCGCCACGGCGGTGTCGAGGGCCTGGTGGACGGAGGCGCTGCCCCGCTCGACGCGGATGTGTCCGGCCCGGCGCATCAGCGACCCGATGACCGGGGTGCGGAACAGCCCCGCGGTGGCCATGATCCGCGGGGCGACGCCCCGGGCGCGGCAGGCGGCCGCGAGGACCACCGGGTCGAACGGGCTGATGTGGTTGACGGCCAGGATCAGCGGCCCTCGGCGCAGTTCGGCCGGCACGTCGCCGGTGACCTCGAGGTGGGCCAGCGCGCCGACGATGGCGCGGGCGAGCAGTTGGGCGGCGCGCCAGAGCAGCGGCGGTCGCCACGGGGTCGGGGTGTTCATCAGTGCTGGATGGTCGCACGCGTCGGGGTGAGCGGGGGACCCGATTCCGGTGGCCGGCCGGCAGAGGTGATCAGGGTCATTGGTCCCGGGTGGGGTCGGGACCCCCGGCCCTGCCCAATTCTCTACGACGCCCGGTAGTATTTACTACGTCTCGTAGTATGCGCAGCTGGGGGTTTCAGGTGGACGCGTTGGACGTCGCCCGCTGGCAGTTCGGTGTCACCACCGTCTACCACTTTCTCTTCGTGCCGTTGACCATCGGGCTGTCGGTCCTGGTGGCCATCCTCCAGACCCTGTGGCACCGCACCGGCGACGAGCGGTACCTCAAGCTCACCAAGTTCTACGGCAAGCTGTTCCTGATCAACTTCGCGATGGGTGTGGTCACCGGCATCGTGCAGGAGTTCCAGTTCGGCATGAACTGGAGCGACTACTCGCGCTTCGTCGGCGACATCTTCGGTGCCCCGCTGGCCATCGAGGCCCTGGTCGCGTTCTTCCTCGAATCCACCTTCATCGGCCTGTGGATCTTCGGCTGGGACCGGCTGCCCAAGCGGGCGCACCTGGCCAGCATCTGGGTCGCCGCGATCGGCACCAACCTCAGCGCGTACTTCATCCTCGCCGCGAACTCGTTCATGCAGAACCCGGTCGGCTACCGGGTCAACCCGGACACCGGCCGGGCGGAGCTGACCGACTTCGTCGCCGTGCTCACCAACAAGGTCGCCCTGATCACCTTCCCGCACACCCTGGCAGGCTCGTTTCTGGTCGCCGGGTCACTGATCGTCGCCGTCGGCCTGTGGCACGTGATCCGCAACCGCGACAGCGCGGACACCGGCGCCTACCGCTTCGCCACCAAGTTCGGCTCCTGGGTGGTGCTGGTCTCCTCGGCGCTGGTGCTGTTCACCGGCGACATCCAGGGCAAGATCATGACCGAGGTGCAGCCGATGAAGATGGCCGCCGCCGAGGGCCTCTACACCACCGAGAGCCCCGCCTCGTTCTCCGTGCTCACCGTCGGCAGCCTCGACGGCAGCCGCGAGGTCTTCGCCATCAAGATCCCGTACCTGCTGTCGTACCTCGGCACCGGCGACCCCAACGGCACCGTCCACGGCATCGACGACCTGCAGGCCCAGTACGCCAGCCAGTACGGCGCCGGCAGCTACACCCCGATCATCCCGGTCACCTACTGGAGCTTCCGCTTCATGATCACCTTCGGGATGGCCGCCGCCGCGATCGCCCTGCTGGTGCTCTGGAGCCAGCGCAAGGGACGCACCCCCACCAGCAGGTGGCTGCTGCGCGCCGGCCTGGTGATGCCCGTGCTGCCGCTGCTGGCCAACTCCTTCGGCTGGATCTTCACCGAGATGGGCCGCCAGCCGTGGATCGTCTTCGGCGAGATGCTCACCCGCAACGGCGTGTCCCGCAGCGTCTCGCTGACCGAGGTCCTCACCTCCTTCACCGCCTTCACCCTGATCTACGCCACCCTCGCCGTGATCGAGTTCAAGCTGCTGGTCCGCTACGCCAGGGCCGGCGTACCCGACCTCACCCCGGCGCCCGTCGACGACACCACCGACGACGCCGAGCGTCCGCTCGCCTTCGCCTACTGATCCCCGGAGCCCATCGTGGAACTGACGACCGTCTGGTTTCTCCTCGTCGCCGTGCTCTTCACCGGCTACTTCATCCTCGAAGGCTTCGACTTCGGCGTCGGCATGCTGCTGCCCGTCCTCGGCCGCGACGACCGGGAACGCCGCGTCCTGATCAACACCATCGGCCCGGTCTGGGACGGCAACGAGGTCTGGCTGATCACCGCCGGTGGCGCCATGTTCGCCGCCTTCCCCGAGTGGTACGCCACCCTCTTCTCCGGCTTCTACCTGCCGCTGCTGCTGATCCTGCTCGCGCTGATCGCCCGCGGCGTCGCCTTCGAGTACCGGCACAAGCGCCCCGAGGCGTCCTGGAAGCGCCGCTGGGACCGAGCGATCTTCTTCGGCTCGCTGCTGCCGGCGATCCTGTGGGGCGTCGCGTTCGCCAACATCCTGCGCGGGGTGCCGCTCGACGCCGACCACGAGTACGTCGGCGGCCTGCTCGACCTGCTCCACCCGTACGCCCTGCTCGGCGGCCTGACCACCCTCGCCCTGTTCCTCACCCACGGCGCGGTGTTCATCGCCCTGAAGACCACCGGCGAGATCCGCGAGCGGGCCGCCGCGCTGGCCGTGCGGCTCGGCGTCGGCGCCGCCGTGGTCGCGGTGGCCTTCCTGGCCTGGACGCTGACCATCCGCTCCAGCGCCGCCGCCGTCGTGCTCGCCGTCGCCGCGGCCCTCGCCCTGCTCGGTGGTCTGGCCGCCGCCCGGGTACGCCGGGAGGGCTGGGCGTTCGCCGGCACCGCGGTGGCGATCGCCCTGGCGGTGGCGACCCTGTTCGCGGCGCTGTTCCCGAACGTGCTGCCGTCGACCCTGGACGCCGCCGGGACGCTCACCGCGACGAACGCCTCCTCCACCCCGTACACCCTGAAGATCATGACCTGGGTGGCCGTGGTGTTCACCCCGATCGTGCTGGCCTACCAGGGGTGGACGTACTGGGTTTTCCGCAAGCGGATCGGGGTAGTGCACATTCCGCAGCACTGACGAGTCTGCGGGTGCGGGAGGCGGGGCCGGTGCGAGGGGGTCGTACCGGCCCCGCGGGGTGTTCAGGCCATCGCCAGTTCGGCGTCGGCTCGCTGCTTGAGCAGGGTGAGGACGCGTCCGGCGACCTCCATCTCGGCGGCGGGGATGTCCGCGTACAGCCGAGCGGTGATGCCGGCGACCGCGTCGGCGATCCGGCCCTGCCGGGCCCGGCCGACGTCGGTGAGCGCGAGACCGGACCCGCCGGCGGGCAGCGCCCGGAGCAGCCCGGCGTCGGTCAGCTCGGCGAGTGTCGTCCCCACCGCCGGCTCGTCGACCTTCAGGGCGCCGGTCATCCGCTGGACGAGGGCCCCGCGCTCGACGGCCCCGCCCTCGGCGGCGACGGCGTTGAGCGCGACGGACTGGGCGAAGGTGATCCCCATGGTGGCCAGCTCGCGTTCGAGCACCGCCCGGGTGGCGTAGTGGGCCTGGCCGATGACCTGGCCGGTGAGGACGGGTGTGCGGGACATGGCTGCTCCTTTTGTTGGTAGCTCCAACGTTGGTTCGGCCAACATATCAGGTATCGTGGGTAGAGCCAACGGTTGCTGATATGGTCCCCACCATGGAGCCCACCACCGGCCCGGCGGCCCCCGCCCGGCTGCGGACGACCCCGAGCTGGCTGCTCACCCAGACCGCCGCCCACGCCGCCCGCCTGGTCGCCGACGGGCTCGGCGCGCTCGACGCGCGCGGCTACCACTACCGGCTGCTCGCCGCCCTCGACGAGCTCGGCCCGGCCAGCCAGGCCGAGCTGGGACGGCGCTGCGGCATCGACCGCAGCGACGTGGTCGCCGTGCTCAACGAACTCGCCGCGAAGGACCTGGTCCGCCGCGCACCCGACCCCGCCGACCGGCGGCGCAACGTGGTCACCCTCACCACCGCCGGCCGCCGCGAGCTGCGCCGGATGGCCGACACCCTCGACCGGGTCCAGGACACCCTGCTCGCCCCCCTGTCGCCGACCGACCGCGACGAGCTGACCCGGCTGCTCACCACCCTGCTCGACCACCACAGCGGCCGGTAGCCCCACCCCCAACCGCCCCCGCCCGTGCGACGGCCCCGACGAGCCGCCGCACGGGACACGCCGTCAGCGGGCGTCGCGCAACTCCGCCAGCCGCGCCTCGATCTCCGCCAGCTCCGCGCGCAGCTTCTCCGCCTGCTGCTCCGCCTCCGCCCGCTCCGCGGCCATGATCTGCTCCACCGCCTCCTGCACCCCCGGCACGTCCACCAGCGCCACCATCCGCAGCGCCTCCGCCGGCTTCACCACGTACGGCTTCGCGAGCGCCTTCGCGCCCTGCTGCGCCGCCACCGTCCACTCACCCTCGGCGTACGCCAACGTCACCGTCAGCCCGGCCGGGCCCTTCGGCTTCGCCGCCTTCACCGGCCGGCGCGCCGGCTTCGCCTCCACCTGCTGCTCCACCTTCGGCTCCTCCTGACGCGGCGCCGGCACCCGCGGCGTGTCCAACACGAACTCCGGCTCCGCCGGCGCGGCCGGCTCCTCGACCTGCGGCTTCGGCTCCGCCGCCACCTTCCGCCCCGCACCCCGCGGCGCGACCGCCACATCGGTGGGGGAGAAGGGCAACTCGTCGCGGCCGAACCGCACCACCACGAACTCCTCCGAGACCGCCGGATCGGTCAGCTCCACCACCTGGCCGACCTGGCCCGCCATCTGACCCGCCGCCGCCGTGAACACCACCCTCGGCTTACGGCCCGCGGCCAACGCCTCCCGGATGCCTTGCACCTCGTCAGTGGACAAACCCTGGCCCGCCATCACAGCCCTCTTCCGTACACATGTTTGATTGCAGCCTTGATACCAGCCGGCTGCGACACCGCGAAGATCAGGCCCCCAGTGCCCGCAACGCCGCGTCCGCGTGCTCGTTCATGCTCAACTCGCTGTGCACCACCGCCAGCACCCGCCGGTCCTGGCCGATCACGAACGTCATCCGCCGCGTGCTCAACGCCCCCAACGGCAGCCGCCGCCGCACCCCGAACGCCTCCGCCACCACGCCGTCGACGTCCGACAGCAGCGGATAGTCGAACCCGTGCCGCCGGGAGAACTCCGCCTGCTTCTCCACCGGATCCCGGCTGATTCCCACCCGCTGGGCGCCCACCGCCGCGAACTCCGCCGCCAGATCCCGGAAATGACAGCTCTCCGCCGTGCACCCCCGCGTCATCGCCGCCGGGTAGAAGAACAACACCGCCGGCCCCGCCGCCAGGAACTCCGACAACCGCCGCACCGTCCCCGTCTCGTCCGGCAGCGCGAAATCGTCCACCAGATCCCCGACACCCACACCCACCGCGCACCTCCGCTGATCGACCCGACGCGGGGAGCCTAGGCGATCACCCCCACACCCCGGCCACCTCGTCGAGCACCACCGCCGCCTGCGCCCGACCGGCCCGCGCCGCAGCCGCCCGCCGCGCCGGATCCAACACGTTGCGCCCGATCGCCGTCCGCGCCGCCGCGTCCGGCGCCACCACCGCCACCCGCGCCGACCGGCGCAACGCCGCCACCTGCGCCGACAGCCGCGGCATCGGCCCGAACGCCGACGACACCGGCGCCAACACCACCACCGCCTCCGCACCCGCCGCCAGGTCCGCGTTCACCGCCGAGCGCATCCCACCATCGACGTACCGGCGATCCCCGATCGTCACCGGCGGCCACACCCCCGGCACCGCGCAACTGGCCCCCACCGCGTCCACCAACGACACCCCGCTGGCCGCGTCGAACACCACGAACTCGCCCGAGCCCGCGTCCACCGCCGTCACCAGCAGCCGCCGCGCCGGCCACTCCCGCACCGGCAACCGCCCCTCGATCACCGCCCGCCGCGACGCCTCCGACGGCGTCCGCGCCGCCACCGCCATCGCCCCGATCCGCACCCGCGACCGCACCTCGTCCCGGGTACGCCCACCCGCCCACAACAGCCGCGCCACCGCGCCCACCCCGAACCGGGCGGCCACCTCACCCGAAGCCGGCCGCAACTGCGCCGCGTACAACTCCTCCAACGGCACCCCGGAACACACCTGCGCCCCCACCACCGACCCCGCCGACGTGCCCACCACCAGGTCCGCCCCGGCCAACTCCAGCCCACGCTGCGCCAACCCGGCCAGCAGCCCCAACTCCCAGGCCACCCCGGTCACCCCGCCACCGCCCAGCACCAACGCCCGCGTCATGTGTGATCGTCCTCTCCACCACCGCACCGTGCCGGTCACGGTAACGTCACCAGCACCACGAGGGCAGGGGAGAGGGCATTGCCGTCCGTCACCATCGTCACCGGCGGCAGCCGCGGCATCGGCGCGGCCACCGCCCGCCGCCTCGCCGCGGCCGGCCACGACATCGCCATCGGCTACCGCCGCGATCACACCGCCGCGAAAGCCGTCCTGGACGACATCCACGCCGCCGGCCGCCGCGGCCTCGTCGTCGCCGCCGACACCACCGACCCCGACCAGGTCCAGCGCCTCTTCGACACCGCCGCCGACCTCGGACCCGTCACCGGCCTGGTCAACAACGCCGGCATCACCAGCCCGATCGGCCCCTTCACCGAGCTGCGCCCCGACGACCTGCGCCAGGTCGTCGACGTCAACCTCATCGGGTACGTCCTCTGCGCCCAACAGGCCGCCCGCCGGATGACCCACGGCGGCGCCATCGTCAACGTCTCCTCCGCCGCCGCCACCCTCGGCAGCCCCGGCGAATACATCCACTACGCCGCCGTCAAGGCCGCCACCGACACCCTTACCCTCGGCCTGGCCAAGGAGCTCGCCCCGCACGGCATCCGCGTCAACGCCGTCGCACCCGGCATCATCCGCACCGACATCCACGCCCTGTCCGGCGTACCCGACCGGCCCGACAGCGCCGCCGGACGCATCCCGCTGGGGCGCGCCGGCGAACCCGACGAGGTCGCCGCCGCCATCACCTGGCTCCTCGGCCCCGACGCCTCCTACACCACCGGCGCCGTCCTGCGGGTCGCCGGCGGGCTGTGACGCCGACGGCCCGGGGGAGCACCCCGGGCCGTCCACACCACCGCCACAGCTAGCTCGTGAACAGCTTCGCCGCCGTGATCACCGTCTGCACCACCCCGTAACCGAGCAGGACCGACACCACCAACCAGGAGATCCACAACCGGACCCGCTGCCCGTGACCGACCTCGTTCATCGCGTGCCGCTCCTCTCCGCCGCCACCGGCTGCGTACCCTCATCCCCGCCGTGGCCCGACGCGGGCTCGTGGAACCGCTCCGGCACCGGCCGGATCAACAGGTTGGCGATGAACCCCACCGCCAGCACCCCGACCATCGTGAACAGCGCCGGCCGGTACGCCGCCGCGGTCAACGTCCCCGGCTTGCCCTGCGCGTCGAGGAACGCGTTGACGATCAGCGGCCCGGCCACCCCCGCCGCCGACCATGCCGTCAACAGCCGCCCGTGGATCGCCCCCACCTCGAACGTGCCGAACAGGTCCCGCAGGTACGCCGGCACCGTGGCGAACCCACCGCCGTAGAACGACAGGATCACGCACGCCAACAGCACGAACAACGCCGTCGCCGCGTGCCCGACCACCGCCAGCAGCACGTACAACACCATGCCCACGCCCAGATACACCAGGTAGATCGGCCTACGCCCGATCAGGTCCGACGTCGACGACCACACGAACCGGCCGGCCATGTTGAACAGCGACAGCAAGCCCACGAAGCCACCCGCCGCCGCCACCGAGACCGCCGACGTCCCGTTGTCCCGGAAGAAGTCCTGGATCATCGGGCTGGCCTGCTCCAGGATCCCGATGCCCGCGGTCACGTTGCAGAACAGCACCACCCACAGCAGCCAGAACGACCGCGTCCTCACGGCGTTCGCCGCCGACACGTTCGCCGTGGTCACCAGCGGCTTCGCCGCCACCTGCGCCGGATCGAAACCCGCCGGCCGCCAGTCGGGCGCCGGCACCCGCACGTTGAACACCCCGAACATCATGATCAGGAAGTAGCCGACGCCCAACGTCACGAACAACCACACCAGCGCGCCGCCCGACGCCGTCGACCCCGCGTTCGCCGGGTCGTAGCCCGGGTCGTAGAACGACAGCAGCTGACGAGACAGGGGAGAGGCCACCATCGCCCCACCACCGAACCCCATGATCGCCAGACCGGTCGCCAGACCCGGCCGGTCCGGGAACCACTTGATCAACGTGGAGACGGGGGAGATGTAGCCGATCCCGAGACCGATGCCACCGAGCAACCCGTACCCCAGGTACAGCAGCCACAACTGCTTCGTCGCGATGCCCAGCGCGCCGACCCCGAAGCCGGCCGCCCAGAAGCACGCCGAGACGAACATCGCCTTACGCGGCCCGTTCGCCTCCACCCACGTGCCCGCCACCGCGGCCGACAACCCCAGCATCACGATCGCGATGCTGAAGATCACCCCGATCGCCGTCTGACTCGCGTCGAAGTGCGCGATCAAAGAGTTCTTGTACACGCTGGTCGCGTAGACCTGCCCGATGCAGAGATGAATCGCCAACGCCGCCGGTGGAATCAGCCAACGGCTGTACCCCGGCGGCGCGACGGTGTGCCGACGATCGAGTGCGGAAAGCATGCTGCTTCCTCTCCGAAGATGGCGAGAACCCTCCCCGTTTCATGCCCCCACCGCACGCCGCGGCGAAACCCGCCACGCGCCCGACGGTCGAAACCCTGAGCCGAACGGTCACCCGCCTCGCGCCCGACTCACCCCACGTCGCCCCGCCGTCACGCCACGGAAGCGCCCGGCCCCATCTCACCCGAACCCGCCAGCGCCGGCCCGCTCCCGTCCGCCTCCCGCCACGGGATCAGCCGCAACGCCAACCGCGCCCGCCCCGGACCCGCCAACCGACGCGGCCCGTACTTCGCGTCGAACAACGCGAACACCCGCGCCCGCTGCGCGTCCCCGTCCACCCGCGCCAACCGGAACCGGGTACCCGACCAGCCGTCCACCGCCAACGGCCGGCGGCTTCCTGGTCGACGCGGTGCTGCCCCTCCCCGAGGAGGTACCGTCGACGGCGCCGGTCGCGGCCGGGCCCGACGGTCACCGGCGCACCCGAACCCTTGTCGAACCGAGCGAAACCATGGTGGACCGATGAGCGAGCGCACCGAGCGAATCATCAGGCTCAGCGCGTTGGTGCCTCATGTCGCCGAGCGGCTCGTGGTCAGCGACGAAACCGTGAAGACGCACGTGAGCCGACTACTGGGCAAGCTCGGCCTGCGGGACCGGACGCAGGCGGTCGTCGTCGCCTACGAGACCGGGCCGATCGTCCCGCGCGGCAACCAGGGGGGACCGTGAACGACGACGCGCTCGCCGCCTCGCTGACGGCGCACCTGGACCGCCTCACGTTCGTGGACCGGCCGACCGACGAGGTCACCGCGCTGCTCGTCGACGCGGTCGCCGCGTGGGGGGAGGCCCAGGGCTTCCGGGTGTACCGGCGCGCCACGAGTGTGGTCCCGCTGCCCGCCCCGTACCAGGACCGGCACTCGGTCGTCGACGTCGCCTGCGCTCGTCCCGTTGGCCGTCCCGTCGTGATCGAGGTGGACCGCACCGACCGCCGGCGTACCGTGGAGAAGCTGCTCGCCGAGGCCGACGCCGGCCGGGTCGCGCTCTGGGTGCGCTGGGGGCCGGGACCGTTCGCCGCACCGCCCCCGCCGATCCGCCTCGTCACCTGCGAGGTGGCCGTGCGCAACCACCGGCACTCGCGACTGCCGGCCCGCCCCGCGCCGCAGCACTCCGCGCCGGCCGGCGCCGCCGCCGAGCCGGTCGAGCTGCCGCTCACCCCAGACTGAGCTTCATGCCCTCGTGGCCGGCGACGAACCCGAGCGGATCGCGCGGGTCGGCGGTGATGCCGGCGATTGGCCCTCTGCGCTCCCACCACTCGGCTCGATTCCGGGCACCCGGCAGTCCGCTGGACCGCCCACAACAGAGCGTCACCGCACCCTGTCCGGATGCAGTAACCGTGCCGTCCGGCCAGTGGTCCGCCGCCGAAAGGGTGAAGCGGCAGGGCCTAGGCTGGGCGGCAGAGTGACCCACAACGCGGTGGGCCGAGGGGAGTGGCCCTAGTCGCGATCGCCGCAGGTCCAGCGGCCTCGCAAAGCGGACGGCACCCGAATCTACCCGGCGTTCAGATAGGTGGTGCGGCAGTGCGCGGCAAGACGCGATCGTGGTGGGGATGGGGAAACATCGAGGACGCGGTGGCCGGCCCGGAGCGGGAGGAACTCAGCCGGCGCACTGCGGAGGTGCTCCCGGGCGCGGACTTGACCGTGCACGAAGCGCCGCCGGTCGAGTCGTTCGGGGTGGGCGCCAGCCGGGTCCAGGCGCCGCAGGCTCTGGCGCCGCTGGTCTCGCAGGACGTCCGCGACCGGCTGGCGCACAGCCACGGGCAGGCGTTCCGCGACGTGGTGCGGGCGCTGCTGGGGAAGCTGTCCGACGTTCCCGACCTCGTCGTGCGCCCGACCTCGGAGGCCGACGTCGTCCACGTGCTGGACTGGTGCACCGATGCGAACATCGCGGTCATCCCGTTCGGGGGCGGCTCTTCGGTGGTGGGAGGCGTCGAGCCCCGTGTGGGCTGCGGGTACTCCGGAGTGGTCAGCTTGGACCTGACCTCGATGAACCACGTCCTTGAGGTCGACTCCACCAGCCGGGCCGCGCTCGTCCAGGCAGGGGTTCTGGGCCCGCATCTGGAGGAGCAGCTCAGGCCGCAGGGGTACACACTTCGGTTCTTCCCCCAGTCCTTCGAGTTCTCCAGCCTCGGCGGTTGGCTGGCCACTCGGGCCGGTGGCCACTTCGCGACGCAGCTCACCCACATCGACGACCTCACCGAGTCGC
The DNA here is from genome assembly GCF_042650725.1 of Micromonospora sp. GCM10011541. Taxonomy (NCBI): domain Bacteria; kingdom Bacillati; phylum Actinomycetota; class Actinomycetes; order Micromonosporales; family Micromonosporaceae; genus Micromonospora; species Micromonospora sp. GCM10011541. The sequence goes on along the minus strand of NZ_JBHSBP010000091.1, from coordinate 38,330 downwards.
TGCGGGTGGTCACCCCCGCCGGCGTCATCGAGACCCGCCGGCTTCCGGGCTCGGGCGCCGGTCCCTCCCCGGACCGGTTGTTCCTCGGCTCCGAGGGATCGCTCGGTGTCATCACCCAAGCCTGGGTCCGGCTTCAGGACCGACCCCGCTGGCGGGCCGGCGCCTCGGTGGGTTTCGCGGACTACGACGCGGGCGTTCAGGCCGTGCGCGCGCTGTCCCAGTCCGGGCTCCACCCGGCCAACTGCCGGCTCCTGGATCCGATGGAGGCACTGATCAACGCGGGCTCCTCGACCGCTGTCCTGGTGCTCGGCTTCGAATCCGCCGATCACCCCGTCACCGCCTGGATGGAACGGGCGCTGGAGCTGTGCCGTGACCACGGCGGAGTCCTGCCCGAGCCGCCGCGTTACACCGACACCGCCGACCAGGCCGCGCGCAGCGGAGCCGCCGATACCTGGCGCTCCTCGTTCGTGCGGATGCCGTACCGGCGGGACGCGCTCGCGGCTCAGGGCATGATTGTGGAGACCTTCGAGACGGCCTGCACGTGGGACCGGTTCGACTCTCTACGCGCGGCCGTCAACGCCGCAGCCGAGGACGCCATGCACCAGGTCGGCGCCACAGGAGTCGTGACCTGCCGCTTCTCCCACGTCTACCCCGACGGCCCCGCACCGTATTTCGGGATCTACGCCGCTGGTGGGTGGGGCAAGACGGTGGAGCAGTGGGACGAGATCAAGGCGGCGGTCTCCGAGGCGCTGATCGCGGGCGGAGCCACCATCACCCACCATCACGCGGTGGGCCGTGATCACCGGCCGTGGTACGACCAGCAGCGCCCCGACCTGTTCGCCTCCGCGCTCCAGGCCGGCAAGGCGGCACTCGACCCGGCGGGGATCCTCAACCCCGGCGTGGTGATCGATCCCCTGCGCAACCGGTGAGGACACTGTCGGTGCGCGCGGTCACCGGCAGCAGCGACCGAGTTCAGAACCTCCGGTGCAGCAGGTCCAGACCCTCGGGCGCCCGCGTCCCGGTCGGGGAGAAGGATCTGCCCACCGCCGCCTTGAGCGCGTCGTAGCCGCGTTGCCGATCCAGGATGGATGGGAAAGGGACAGCTGTCCGTTCCCATCCATCCCGGGCCACCCGGACCCGGTCTGACCTGAGACGGCCCACGATAGCGAGAAGAGCCGAAGGCTGTGGCTTCTCACTATCGTGGGCCATCGCGCTGTTTGTCTTCTGATCGTGGTGGGCGTGGTGCCGTCACCGAAGGAGACATCGCAAGCGAGACAACGCTGGGTCACCGCCAGGCAGCCACAGGACGAGCATTACCGGCGGCCCGGCCAAGAGCCAGGAGCCGGCTGCGGAATGCCACCCCGTCCGGCCGGGTAGACACCCGCGTGGACAGCGGACCGATCGGTGACCACGGTTTCCTCGCGGACGGTCGCACCGCGGTCCTGGTGGACCGGGCCGGATCGGTGAACTGGTGGTGCCCACTACGCTTCGACGGGCCCTCCGTCTTCGGGCGGTTGCTCGACGACGACGCCGGGCACTGGTCGATCCAGCCGGAGGACCACTTCACCTCCGAGCGGTCCTACCTGGACGACACGCTCGTGCTGCGTACCGTCTTCACCACCCGCCAGGGCAGCGTGGCGGTGACCGACGCCCTCGCGCTGGAGCCCGGCGCACGAGGCCACGACATCGGCCTGCGCTCACCGCGGGTGCTGGGCCGCGTGGTCGAGGGGCTCTCCGGCGAGGTGCCGGTGCGCCTGGACTACCGGCCACGGTTCGAGTACGGGCGGGTGACCGCCTACCTGACGGGGCAGGAGGGCGTGGTCCACGCGACCGCCGGCGGCTGCCGGCTGAGCCTGCGCGCCGACGTCCCGCTGGAGTGCGGGCACGGTGACGCCACCGCGACCTTCACCGTCCGGGCCGGCCAAACCTACCGCTTCACCCTCGGCCACGCGCCGACCTACGATGCCGACCCGCCCGCGTTGCCCGACGCCGACCGGGTGGTGGCCGACGCCGTCGCCGGCTGGCGCTCCTGGGCCGACCTGCATGCGGACCAGTACCGCGGCCTGTTCCGCGACGAGGTGCGGCACAGCGCCCTCATCCTGCAGGGAATGACCTACCGACCCAGCGGCGCGATCGTCGCGGCGGCCACCACCTCGCTGCCCGAGGAACCGGGTGGGGACCGCAACTACGACTACCGCTACGTCTGGGTGCGCGACTTCAGCCTCACCCTCCAGGCCCTCTGGCGGGCGGCCTGCCCGGACGAGGCCAACCGGCAGTTCGCCTGGGTGGCCCGGGCGATGGGGCGCATCGGTGACGAACCGGTGCCCATCATGTACGGGGTGCAGGGGGAGCGGGACCTCACCGAGCACCCCCTCGACCACCTCGCCGGGTACGCCGACAGCCGGCCGGTCTTCGTCGGCAACGAGGCCTGGAGGCAGCGGCAGTCCGACGTGCTCGGCGAGATCCTCGACGCGGCCTGGCTGATGCGCCACTACCTCGACCCGATGATGCCCGACGTGCGCCAACTACTGCGGGACCTCGCCGACCAGGCGGTGCGCAACTGGCAGCGGCCGGACGCCGGCATGTGGGAGGCCCGCGACGCCGAACGGCACTACGTCTCGTCCAAGGTGCAGTGCTGGACGGCGCTGGACCGGGCCGTCCGCTTCGGCCCGCGGCTCGGCGACCAGACCGACGTGGCCCGCTGGGCCGCCGCCCGGGACGAGATCCGCGAGGCCGTACTGACCCAGGGCTGGCACGAGCGGCTCGGCGCGTACACCGGGGCCTTCGGTTCCGACAAGCTGGACGCCTCGGTGCTGCTCATGCCGCTGGTCGGCTTCCTGCCGGCCGACGACCCGCGGATGCGCTCCACGGTGCGCGTGATCGAACGCGAGCTGTCCCACGACGGGCTGCTGCGCCGCTGGGACGGCGACCCGGCCGGCTTCGTCATCTGCTCGTTCTGGCTGGTCAGCTGCCTGGCGCTGGCCGGTGAGGTGGACCGGGCCCACCACATGTTCGGGCGGCTCGCCGCCCGGGCCAATGATCTGGGGCTCTTCGCCGAGCAGATCGACCAAGCCACCGGGGAGCAGCTCGGCAACTTCCCGCAGGCCTTCTCGCACATCGGGCTGATCAATGCCGCCGGCAGGCTCACCGAGGCCCCCGAACGGCGCGCCGCCGCGGGCCAGCCGCCAGCCTCCGTGGTTCGTTCCGTCAAGGTTCGATAATGTACATTATGTCAAGTAGCGCGGGTGGGGCCCTCTTCCGGAGAGCCGCAGCGCGGCTCACGGCGAGTCCCGTTCGGCCGCCTGGGGCGTCCTGTGGTCTCCGTGCGCAACACTCCGTCCACAGCCCTGATGCGGGTCAAAGCACGCCGACGCCGCCAGGCCCGAGGCCGCGGATCTACCGCGCATGACACGGCGCAGACCCGCGCCGCCCACCTGCGAAATTCTCGGTGACGACCTCTGCGGGCCGACCGGCCTCTTGCCGGCCGTGCGTCGACGCCGCTCCCCTCTCCCGGGATAGCCAGAAACCCGAAAATCCTGCATAATATCCCTTATGCATGACAAACAGGACGAATCGGTAGGACGTCTGATCGAGGAGTTCCTGACCGCCCGGGCCACCCGCAAGCCCTCCCCGCACACCCTCGCGGCCTACCGGCGGGACCTGCACATCGTCGCCGCGCTGGTGGGCGAGGACAGCACCCCTCCCCTCCCCCTCGACCGGCTCATGATCGACGCCCTCTCTCCCCGGATCATGCGGGTCGCGTTCGCCCGGTTCGCCGCCCCCCGCGCCGCCGCCTCGGTGCACCGGGCCTGGTCGACGTGGAACAGCTTCTTCACCTTCCTGGTCGCCGAGGGGGTCGTACCGGGAAATCCCATGCCGGCGGTGGGACGGCCCCGCGCCCCGCTCCCCCAGCCCAAGCCGCTGCGCGGCGAGGACACCCCGGAGGAGCTGCTCGCCGCGGTGGCCCGCGAGGACGGTCGGCAGCGCGACCCGTGGCCGGAGCGGGACGTGGCGGTGCTGGCGCTGGCGCTCTGCGCCGGGCTGCGCCTGGCCGAACTGCTGGCGCTGCGGGTGGCGTCGGTGGCCGGTCGGCCCGGGGAACGCCGGGTCGACGTGGCGGGCAAGGGCGGTCGTCCCCGGGTGGTGCCGATCGAGGACGACCTGGACCGGGTGCTGACGGACTACCTGGACAGCCGCGCCCGCCGGTTCGGCGCGCGCAGCGTACGGCCGGATTCCGCGCTGCTGGTCGACCGGCGGGGCGAGCCGCTGCGCCGGGGTGGGTTGCAGTATCTGGTGGAGTCCTGTTACCGGCGGTCCGGGATCGGCGACCGGGTGCCGCACGGGGCGCGGCTGCACGCGCTGCGGCACACGTTCGCGACCCGGCTGGCGGAGGACGGGGCGAGCGCGGCGGAGATCATGCGGCTGCTGGGGCACGCGTCGCTGGCGTCGTCGCAGACCTACATCGAGGTGACAGCGGGTCAGCAGCGGGCGGCGGTGCGGTCGAACCGTACGAACCGGGCGTTGGCGGGTCTGGGGTGGCGGCGAGCTGTCGGGTGAGGAGCGGGGGTCGGGGTCTCACCGCGGCGGGCCGGCGTATCGACAAGGCCTTCCGGGAGCCGTTCGCTGTCGACGGTGAGCCGGTGTTGATCGGCGCGAGCACCGGCATGGTCTGCGGTGACCCGGACGAGGGCGGCGAGCGGACGTCGCAATGGACACGGCCAGGCAGGAGCGCCGCGAGGTTTCGGGGGTACGGACCAGCGTGGCGTGAGGCGCGCCAGGTCGGTCGTGCCCGCCGCTGGTGGCCCGCGGTCAGCCCTGCGGACGGTGCCGCCGGTCGAGCGAACGACGGTGCCGCTGCAGTGCCCGCTGGTGGGCGTACGCGAGCAGCCGGTGGAACTCCGCTGTGCTGCGGACGCCGGGGTTGAGCACGCACGCCCAGCCGTGGGTGCCGTAGGCGGGGTGGGGAAGGATCTGGTCGAGGGTGGTGAAGTCGACCGACGGGCGGTGGACGGCGCACTGGGCCGGCGGGTAGCCGAACCGGTGCTGGAACTCCTGGCGGCCGATGTCCAGGTTGACCCGGAAGACGCCCGGCCGGTCGAGCTGTGAGTCCTCGTCGAAGCCGGTGGTGTCGTGCGCGACGATCGTGGCGAAGGGTCGTCGGCGGTCGGGGCCGACGAAGAAGAACCGCTCGCCCCAGCTCGACGGCGGGACGCCCGACGCCTCGTCGGCCCGTACGACGGTGACCTCGGGCAGGGTGAGGATGCGGTCGGCGATGTCGGCCTCGCTCGGGGCCGGCCGGGTCGCGTCGACGTGCAGCAGGGCGTCGCAGTGCTCGAGGGTCGCCTCGTCGAGCGGGAAGTATCCCTGTTCGGGGGTGATGTCGGTGCGGGTGCGCAGGGTGCCCGCCCGCCGCAGGGGTGCGGGGTCGACGAGGGCGGTGCGCCGGCCCAGGGCGCCCTCGAACGTGTCGGCGGCGGGTTCCGCAAGGTTCAGGGCGGCGCTGGCGCCGAGGCTGCCGACGACGACTGCGTAGCGCCGGCCCAGCAGCGCCGACACGATGGCCCCGGCGCTGGACCACCGCAGGTCCATGTCGGCCAGTCGCCAGGTGCTGGGGTGCCGCTGCAGGTGGCGGTTGTGGGCGAAGACCAGTGTGGGCCCGCGGTCCTGTTCGTCGGTGCGGATGTCGAGCAGGTGCTGGGCCATCCAGGCGTCGCGGACGGCGAGCAGCCGGGAGGTGCGCGCGGCCGGGGTGGTCTTCTGGGCGGCCTGGGCGTGGTAGCGCAGCAGACCCAGCGCGGTGGTGGCGTGCACCCGCGTGCGGTGCCAGGCGGCGCGTGACGTTGCGGCCGTCAGCGCCGGGGCGTGGGCGTGCAGGGTGGTGAGCAGGTCGTCGGCGACGACGCGCAGTGCGGCGGCTTCGGGCGTGGCGCCGACGGACCGCTCCGGGTCCATGATCGCCGCCTGGTCGTGCCACCGTTCGTCGTCGCCGAGGAGGCTGTCGAGGTCGGCGCGGCCGTGCAGGAATGTGTCCGGCCCGAGGTGTTCGACCAGGTAGGTGTGCGCGTGCTGCAGGTGGCGTCGGGGGCTGGGCGCGCCGGTCATCTCCAGTGGCGCGTCGAACCCGTGGAAGGACAGGCGTTCGGCCGACGGGCGGTCGTCGTTGTACGCGCGCATCCAGGCCACGAGCTCGCGATTGGCGTCGAGCTGTCCGAAGCCGTGGCTGAAGCCGCGGGTCAGCACCGTCTCGAGGTCGGCGTCGCCGCCGTGGACGTACGCGTCGACGTGGAACGCGGCGACGCGGTCGGACTCGACGGCGACGGACCGGAAGCCGTGCGCGACCAGCGCTTCGAGGATGCGGTTGCGCAGGTGTGGGAAGGCCGGCTCGCCGTGGGTGGGCTCGCCGAGGGCCAGGAGCTGCGGCGGCGCGGGCAACGCCCGCAGCAGGGACGCGACCGCGGCGGCGTGGCCGGGTCCGGTCAGGTCGTACGACCAGCCGGCGGCAGGTACGGGAGAAGAAGCCATGACCTCTACCGTATCGTTGAACGTCCCATTGAGACTTTTCCGCGATGCGACCCGGGGGCTGCATGTGAACCCTCAAGCCGCGCGGGACAGGTCTGTCGGCCGGTGGATCTCACCCGTGCGCACGGCTACCCGGTCGGCGCCGAGATCATGCGGGCCGCGGTCCGCGGTGAGGTCGACGCGGCCCTGCGCGCGGTCGACCGCAGCCACGCCCAGTTGCTGGCCGACCGGGAGACGCTCGATGCCGTCGAGATGACCGTCGCCGTGCTCACCGCGTCGGCTACCGGCTGGCGCATCTGGCGACCGTCATGCGGCAGGTGCGGGCCGCCGACGGACCTGGGCCGCCGACGGACCTGGGCCGCTGGCGGAGTCGCTGTACGGGTGGCGGCGCCGGTTGGCCTCGCGGGGGCGCGCGATGCTGGTGGCCTCCGGCCGCCCCGCCGACCCTCGAGGCGGCCGGAGGCTGACCGGTTCCGGCCGGTGGCAGGATCGCCGTGGCGACGTACGCCCGGTGCCACGCGGTCCTGGCGGCGGACGCGCCGGGCCGGGAGGTGGCGTTGCGGCCGGCGTTCGAGGCGGCGGTGGCGGATCTTCAGGTGGCGTCGGCGGCGCAGCGGCGGCGGGCGGACGAGGTGGTGGCGTCGCTGTCGAGGTGGTGGGCGGTGGCGGGTGCGATCGGCGGGTGGGATGTGGCAGGCTGACCGCTGACGCGACTGGCGGCATCGGGGATGGCAGTAACCATCGGGGAGCTCGTCGCGGGGGTCGACCGCCTGGGCCTCCGCGGGCGAGGTGTGGCATGTCTTCTTCGGGTACGACGGCTCGGCTGTTGCCGGGTGGGCCGGTTGCGGAGCGGGTGCTGGCGGAGGTCGCCGAGGACGTGGCGGCGCTGCGCGCGGCGGGGGTGACGCCGGCGTTGGCGACGGTGCTGGTGGGTGACGACGACGCCAGTGCCGGGTACATCCGGATCAAGCAGCGGCAGGCGGCGGAGCTGGGGTTCGCCTCGCCGCACGTGCACCTGCCGGCCTCGAGCGCACAGGCGGATCTGCATCGGGTGTTGGAGGACTTCAACGCGGACAAGGATGTGCACGGGGTGCTGGTGCAGTATCCGATCCCGGGGCATCTGGACTACGACCGGGCGTTGCAGGTGCTGGATCCGGACAAGGACGTCGACGGGCTGCACCCGATGAACATGGGGCGGCTGGCGTTGGGCCTGCCGGGGCCGCTGCCGTGCACGCCGGCGGGCATCGAGGCGCTCCTGGCGTTCCACGGGGTGCCGGTGGCGGGCCGGGAGGTGGTGATCCTGGGTCGGGGCGCCACGCTGGGTCGGCCGTTGGCGATGCTGCTGGCGCAGAAGCGGCCGACGGCGAACGCGGCGGTGACGGTGGTGCACACCGGGGTGGCGGACTGGCCGCGCTACACGCGGCGGGCGGAGATCCTGATCGCGGCGGCGGGGGTGCCGGGCATCATCCAGCCGGAGCATGTGCGTCCGGGTGCGGTGGTGGTCGGCGGCGGGGTGCGCTACGAGGGCCGGCGGCTGCTGCCGGACGTGGACGAGTCGTGTGCCGAGGTGGCGGGGGCGATCACGCCGCGGGTCGGTGGGGTGGGGCCGACGACGGTGGCGATGTTGTTCCGCAACGCGGTGCTGGCGGCGCGGCGGGCGGCCGGCTTGAGCTGAGGCCCCCCGGGGGGTCGCGGTGGCCGGCGGGGCGGGCGTTCGCCGCGCCGGTCAGCCGAGGTCGACGACGAGGGGCCGGTGGTCGGAGATGGCCGACAGCGGGGTGTCGACGGCGGTGACCGGCGGGAGCCGGTCCAGGCCCTGCCGGTCGGCGAGGACGTGGTCGAGCTGGACGCGGGGCTGCCCGGCGGGATAGGTGGGGTGGCGGCCGAGGGGCCGCCACCGGGACAGCAGCGCGGCGGGTCCGGCGGGGAGGTTGAGGTCGCCCAGCAGGATCCGCGGGGCGGGCAGGGCGCGCAGGGCGCGGACGACGCGGCGCAGTTGGAGGATGTTCCAGCCGGGCACGAAGGACAGGTGGGTGGCGGCGACGGTGAGCGGGCCGTGCGGGGCGTCCAGGACGGCGGCGAGGACGACGCGGGGTTCGTCGCGCAGCAGGACGAGTCCGCCGCCGGGGCCGGGGACGTAGATCGGGGATCGTACGGGGGCCGGTCGTAGCCGGGTGACCTGCCAGGAGCGCACGGGATAGCGGCTGACCAGGCCGATGCCGTAGCAGGGTTCGCCGTGGCCGTCGTCGTCGTGGTTCAGGGGGCGGAACTGTTCGCCGGGGGTGCCGACGACGGCGGCGGCGAAGCGGTGTTCGGGGGCGCCCAGGGCGCGGGCGGCGATGGCGGTGAGGTCCAGGTTGCCGCTGCGGGACTGGTCGCGGTCGACCTCCTGCAGGGCGAGGATGTCGGCGTCGAGGGCGGTGACGGCGGCGGTGAGCCGGTCGGGGTCGACGAGTCCGTCGGTGAGGGATCGCCCGTGCAGCAGGTTGAAGGTGGCCAGGCGCACGAGCACACCCTACGTCGCCGTGGCAGGGTTGCCGGGTGCTCAAGGCGTTGGTCTGTTCGGTGCTGGTGTTCGTGGCGGTGGCGTCGGTCGGTGTGTGGTTGCGGCGGCGGCGGGGCCGCTGAACCCACCGCCGGGGCGGTGAGGCTGGCCACAGCTGGTCTCGCCGGTGCGCCGGGGGTGGGCAGAATTGCCGCCCGTGGACCCCTTGTCGCTGACCACCCTGCTGACCGCGGCCGCCATGGCGGGCTGGGTGGACGCGGTGGTCGGCGGGGGTGGGCTGTTGCTGCTGCCGGCGCTGCTGGTGGCCGCGCCGGGGGTGCCGGTGGCGACCGCGTTGGGCACGAACAAGCTGGCGGCGATCTTCGGCACGTCGACGGCTGCGGTGACGTACGCGCGGCGCACGAAGCTGGACTGGGCGGTGGCCGGGCCGTCGGCCGGGTTGGCGGTGCTGACGGCCGGGCTGGGCGCGGCCCTCGCGGGGGCGGTGCCGGCGGGGGCGTACCGGCCGGTGGTGCTGCTGGTGCTGGTGTCGGTGGCGGTGTTCGTGCTGGTGCGGCCCCGGTTGGGGGTGGTGGCGCAGCCGGCGCGGCGTACCCCGCGGCGGGTGGTCGCGGCGGTGGCGGTCGCCGGCCTGGGCATCGCCCTGTACGACGGGTTGATCGGCCCGGGCACGGGCACGTTCCTGGTGCTGGCGTTCACCGCGCTGGTGGGGGCGGACTTCGTGCACGGCTCGGCGATGGCGAAGGTGGTCAACGCGGGCACGAACCTGGGCGCGCTGGTGGTGTTCGCGTGGACGGGGCACGTGTGGTGGCTGCTGGGCGCGGCGATGGCGGTGTGCAACGTCGCCGGCGCCGCGCTGGGCGCGCGGATGGCGTTGCGGCGCGGCGCCGGTTTCGTGCGGGTGGTGCTGCTGGTGGTGGTGCTGGCCCTGGTCGGGAAGCTGGGCTACGACCAGTGGCTGGCCAGCTGATCGGCCGGTGGGTCGCCTGACCGGCCGGCGGCGAGCGTCGGCTCAGGCGTGCCGGACGACGTCGTCGTAGTCGAGCCGGGGCAGCCGGGGGAACCAGGCGTCCGGGCCGGGCTTGCCGATGTTGACCACGAGCACGGACCTCCAGCCGTTGTCGGCGAAGAACTCCTTGTCGAGGCCGTCGGCGTCGAAGCCGCCCATCGGTCCGGCGGCCAGCCCGGCGGCCCGGACGGCGAGCAGCCAGTAGCCGATCTGCAGGGTGGCGTTGAACCGGGCCATCCGCTCGCGGGCCTGCACGTCGCCCGCGAGGGCGTCGCGCATCTGCGCGCGGATCGGGAAGACCCGCGGGATGAACTCGTGGAAGTCGGTGTCGGCGGCCAGCACGGCGACGACCGGTGCGGACGCGGTCTTGGCCCGGTTGCCCTCGTTCATGTGGGTGAGCAGCCGTTCGCGGGGCTCACCGTCGCGGATGTAGAGCACCCGCAGCGGCTGGGTGTTCGCGGCGGTGGGCGGGTACTTGGCGAGTTCGAAGATGGCCCGCAGTTGCTCGTCGCTGACGGGTTCGTCGGTGAACGTGTTGGCGGTGCGGGCGTCGGTGAACAGCTGCGCCCGCGCCTCGGGGTGCAGGGTGATCAGGTCGGTCATCAGGGATCCTCGCTCTGATTGGGGTCCTCCTGCAACAGTAGCAGCTAGCTTTTTAGTAGTGCCGTGTCGTGTCGGCGCGGCCGGTATCCTCGGGGTATGACGGCCAGGCCGGAAGTCGGCGGCACAGCACGGGCGTGCGACGGGGGGATCGCCCGCGCCTTCGCGTTCCTCGGCAAGCGGTGGAACGGCGTGCTGCTGGCCACCCTGGCCAACGGACCGGCCGGCTTCGCCGAGCTGACCCGCGCACTGCCGGGGATCAGCGAATCGGTGCTCTCCGACCGCCTCGGCGAACTGGCCCGGGTGGGGCTGGTCTCCCGGACCGTGCGGGAGGGGCCCCCGCTGGGGGTCAGCTACCAGCTCACCGAGCGGGGCGCGGCGCTGGTGCCCGCCCTGGACGCCCTGGCGCGCTGGGCCCACGAGAACCTGCCCGTCGAACCGGCAGGCCGCCCCGGCTGCTGACCGGCGCTGTGTGATCATCGTCGGATGCCGGTACGCGCTGAACACGACCGGGCCGTCCTGGCCGACCTGCTGAGCCGGGACCCGGTGCTGCACGCGTATCAGCTGGGCGACCTGGACGACTTCTTCTGGCCGTACACCTCGTGGTTCCGCCGGGACGACCAGGTGGCGCTGCTCTACCACGGTGTCGCGCTGCCGACGCTGCTGGCGTTCGCGTCCCCGCGGCGGACCGCGGAGCTGGCGGAGCTGCTCACCGACCTCGCGCCGCTGCTGCCGGCCCGGCTGTGGGCGCACCTGTCCCCCGGCCTGGACACGACGCTGGCGCGGTGGTTCCGGGTCGCCGACGCCGCGACGCACCACCGGATGGCGTTGACCGACCCGGCGCGGCTGGCCCGGGTCACGCCCGCCGGCGAGGTGCTCGGCCCGGCCGACCTGCCCGAGCTGCTCGACCTCTACGCCACCGCCTACCCGGGCAACTGGTTCGACCCGCGGATGCTCGACACCGGCCAGTACGTCGGGGTCCGCGCCGCCGGTGAGCTGGTCACCGTCGCCGGCGTGCACGTCTGGTCGCCGACGTTCCGGGTGGCCGCGCTCGGCAACGTCACCACCCACCCGCGGGCGCGGGGACGCGGCCTGGCCGGCGCCGCCGTGGCCGCGCTGTGCGCCCGGCTGGCCGGCAGCGTCGACCACGTCACCCTCAACGTGCGGGCCGACAACCCGGCGCTGCGGCTGTACGAGCGGCTCGGCTTCACCCGCGTCGCCGACTTCGTCGAGTGCGGCCTGCACCACCGCGGGTGACGGCGAAGGTCGTCCAGCCTGACACGTCCAGTCGCCACGCCGGGTCAACAACCCGACCCTGAGCTGGGCTTATGTCGGACCCGCGGCGGCCCGTCGGACCCCTAGCGTCTCCTGCAGAGGTCGCGCCCATCAGGCGCGGCGGAGCTGAAGGAGTCACGATGGGTTCCACAGCAGTATCCGGGGGGCGAAGGAAAAGGGCGGTGATCGTCGCCGCAGCGGTGACCGCGATGGTGACCGCGGTGGCCACACCGGCGTGGGCCGCGCCGGGCGTCGACCCGGCCACCGTGGACCGGGCCGCGAACCCGGCCACCACCATCGACATCGCCAAGGTCGTCTCGACCCCGCCGATCCCGCCGAAGCCGGACGTGGTGCTGCTGGTCGACACGACCGGCAGCATGGGCACCGCGATCGCCAACGTCCGGACCAACCTGCAGCAGGTGATCACCAACGTCCGCACCGCGCAGCCCAGCGCCGAGTTCGCGGTCGCGTCGTACCGCGACGAGGGCGACGGGGCGGAGCTGTTCCGGGTGCGGCAGAACCTGACCGGCGACGGGACCGCCCTGCAGAACGCGGTCGACGGACTGGCCGCCGGCGGGGGCGGTGACGTCCCGGAGGCCTGGGTGAACGCCCTGTTCCAGGTCTCCGACGGGGCGATCGCGTACCGCTCCGGCAGCAGCCGGCTGGTCGTGCTGGTCGGCGACGCCCCCAGCCACGACCCGAGCGCCGGGCACACCCTGGCCCAGGCCACCGCGGCGCTGCAGGCCGACGACGCCCGGGTGCTGGCGGTGAACGTCAGCGGAGGCGGCGGCGGGCTGAACGCCGACGGTCAGGCCACGGCGGTGGCCGGCGCGACCGGCGGACAGGTCGTCGGCAGCGCGCCGGACACGGTGACCGCGGCGATCCTGGACGGGCTGCGGGACCTCGACGTGACCGTCACCCCGACGGTGACCTCGTGCGACCCGGGGCTGTCGGTGAGCTTCGACGCCGCGTCGCGGACCCAGCAGAGCGGCACCGACGTGCCGTTCGCCGAGACCATCACCGTGGCCGGCGACGCCACCCAGGGTGCCATCCTGCACTGCACGGTGGACTTCCTGCTCAACGGCCTGTCCGGCGGGCCGGCGTTCGTCGAGCAGATCACCGTCAAGGTCAACGACGTCACCCCGCCGACGGTGGTCGTCGACGACCGGACCGTCGAGGCGACCAGCCCCGCCGGGGCGGTCATCAGCTACCCGGCCACGGCCACCGACAACGTCGACGGACCGCTGACCCCGACCTGCGCGCCGCCGCCGGGCAGCACCTTCCCGCTGGGCGCCACCACGGTCACCTGCACCGCCACCGACGCGGCCGGCAACACCGGCAGCGACACCGCGGTCATGCGCGTGGTCGACACCACCGCGCCGACCACCCTGTGCGTGCCGACGAACAACCCCAGCGGCGACAACACCCCCGGCTCGTACAACCCGGACGGGTTCTACCAGCTGCGCTCGACCGACATCGTCGACACGAAGGTGGACGTGTTCGTCGGTGACACCGCCGACCCGTCGGTGCGCTTCGGGCCGTTCCCGGCCGACACCAAGATCAAGCTGGTGCAGGCGCCCGGCGCGCAGTCCCGCGTCAAGGACGGCACCGGAGACATCGACTACAAGGTGACGCTGCGCGGCGACGCGGTGATCACGGGCGTGGACGACTTCGGGAACTCCTCGACCGCGACCTGCCTGGTGGCCCCGCCGCCGAAGTGACCCATCGCCAATGGCGGGGGTGGCCGGTCGTCGGCCATCCCCGCTGCGCGTCAGCGTCCCCGGCTGGGTGAGTCGAAGCGGCCGGCGCGGATCTCCCGCAGCGCCTTGCGGCGGGCGTCGCCGCGCAGCGTGTCGACGTAGAGGCGGCCGGCGAGGTGGTCGGTCTCGTGCTGCAGGGCGCGGGCGAGGAACCCGCTGCCGGCGATGGTCAGCGGCTCCCCGTGCTGGTCGAAGCCGTGCGCGGTGGCGTGCATCGCCCGCGGGGTCGGGAAGTACAGCCCGGGAATGGACAGGCAGCCCTCGTCGTCGTCCTGCCGCTCCTCGGACAGCTCCAGCGTCGGGTTGATCATGTGCCCGCGGTGGCCGTCGGCGTCGTAGACGAACACCTGCGCGCTCACCCCGATCTGCGGGGCGGCCACGCCGGCCCGGCCGGGCGCGCCGAGCAGGGTGTCCATCAGGTCGGCGACCAGGGCGCGCAGGTCGGCGTCGAAGCTCGTCACCGGCTCGCACGGGGTGCGCAGCACGGGGTCGCCGATGATCCGGATGGGGCGCATAGTCATGTCCGGAAGGCTATCCGTCCGTTACGGCCGCCGACGCGCCCACCCGCCGCTCAGCCGGCGGCGCACCGGTCGCGGACGAGGACCTCGATGCCGTCGAGGATCCGCGCCAGGCCGAACTCGAAGGCCCGGCCCGGGTCGGCGGCGGCCTGGTACTCCTGCCCGGCGGCGGTGCCGACCCGCGCCGCGAGGGGGAACCGGCGCGGGTCCATCGCCTTCTCCAGGTACGGGGCGTGGGCGTGCCACCACTGTTGTTCGGTCATGCCGGTGCGCTGGGCGGCCTGGGCGGCTTCCACGGCGCCGCGTACCGCGCCGTGGACGTAGCTGCCCACCAGGGTGACCACGGCGTCCATCTCCAGGTCGGTCAGGCCGATGCCGTCGACCGCGCGCAGCTCGTACTCGTACCTGGCGATGAGGTTCGGGCCCAGCGGGGGGCGGGTGGTGGCGACCTGGAGCAGCCACGGGTGGCGCAGGTACAGCGCCCAGGTCTCCCGGGCGATCTGCGCCAGGCGGCCCCGCCACCCGCCGGGGACGTCCTCGGGCCGGGCGGTCTCGCCGTAGACGGTGTCGAGCATGACGTCGAGCAGTTCGCCCTTGCCGGGCACGTGCGTGTAGAGCGACATGGTGCCGACGCCGAGCCGCTCGGCGACCCGGCGCATGGACAGCGCGGCCAGCCCTTCGGCGTCGGCGACCTCGATGGCGGCGCGGACGATCCGGTCGACGCTCAGGTCGCCGCCCTTGCGGCTGGCCTTCTCCCGGGTGCGCCAGAGCAGGGCGAGGCTGCGCGCGGGGTCCCCGGTGCCGCTGTACTCGGTGGTCACCACCGGACCCTACCGGCGGGTCCGCCACCGGCAGGCCGTCACCCGGCGGTGTCCGGTCGGGCCGGCCTCCCCGGTCGGTCCGGGGCCAGGCCGGTGTCGGTGATCCGGTCGCGCAGCGGCCGGCGGCGCAGCGCGGCGAGGACCGCGTACAGCTCGTCGGCCAGGGGCACCGGCAGTTCGGCGTCGAGCTGCCGCATCGCGGTGGTGGTGGCGGCCCACTCCGCCTCGATCGCCGGCAGCAGCGCGTACGCCCGGTCGGTGAGGGTGACGATGCGTTGCCGGGCGTCCGCGCCGGGGCTGAGGGTGACCAGTCCGGCGCGGCTCATCTGGGCCACGCTCTGGCTGGCCGCCGAGTGGGTGACCCCGACCCGGGCGGCGAGGTCGCGGATGGCCAGGGGTCCGTCGGCGACCAGCACCCGCACCAGCGGTGAGAAGCGCGGCCGGTAGTCGGCCAGGCCCAGGTCGGCGTAGACCGCGGCGACGTCGCCGTCGAGCAGCTCCAGGACGTGGCGCAGCAGGGTGCCGAGCGCCTCGCGGTCGGGGGTTCCGGTCACGTCCGCTAATGTAACAGCCCTGTTGTATCTGGCCCGCGGGAGGGGAACCGGGATGTATCCACCGATCGAGCCGTACGCCCACGGGATGCTCGACGTCGGCGACGGCCAGCACGTGTACTGGGAGACCTGCGGCAACCCCGACGGCCGGCCCGCGCTGGTCGTGCACGGCGGGCCCGGCTCCGGCGCCACCCCCGCCTGGCGCCGGATGTTCGACCCGGCCGCCTACCGGATCGTCCTGTTCGACCAGCGCGGCTGCGGCCGCAGCACCCCGCACGCCGGCGATCCGGCCGTGGACCTGTCGGTCAACACCACCGGCCACCTGCTGGCCGACATCGAGCGGCTGCGCGTCCACCTCGGCATCGACCGTTGGCTGCTGCACGGCGCCTCCTGGGGCTCCTCGCTCGCCCTGGCGTACGCCCAGCGCCACCCCGAGCGGGTCACCGCGCTGGTGCTGTTCAGCGTGGTGGCCAACACCCGCCGGGAGATCGAGTGGGTCACCCGCGACATGGGCCGGATCTTCCCGCAGGAATGGGCCCGGTTCCGCGACGGGGTGCCCGAGGCCGACCGCGACGGCGACCTGTCGGCCGCGTACGCCCGGCTGCTCGCCGACCCGGACCCCGAGGTGCGCGACCGGGCGGCGCGCCACTGGTGCGCCTGGGAGGACGTGCACGTCAGTCTGGCCGGCGGCTACCGGCCCAGCCCCCGCTACGCCGACCCGGTGTTCCGGATGGGGTTCGCCCGGCTGGTCACCCACTACTTCAGCAACGGCGGGTTCATGCCCGACGGGTCGCTGCTGCGCGACGCCGGCAAGCTCGCCGGCATCCCGGGTGTGCTGGTGCAGGGCCGGCTCGACGTCAGCGGCCCGCCGGACATCGCCTGGCAGCTCACCCGGGCCTGGCCCGACGCCCGGCTGGAGATCGTGGAGACCGGCGGGCACGGCACCGGCCACGGCATGACCGAGAAGGTGCTGGCCGCGCTGGACGAGTTCGCCCGGGCCTGACGGCGGGCCGCTCAGCCGGCGGCGAGCAGGGCGCGCACCGGGGCGGCCTTCGCCGCCGCCTCGGCGACCTCCGCCGCCGGGTCGCTGCCCCAGGTGATGCCGCCGCCGGCCCACACGTGCAGCCGGTCGGCGTCCGCGGCGGCGGTGCGGATGGTCAGGCCCAGGTCGATCCGGCCGGACCCCACCCAGCCGAACGCGCCCATGCTCGCCCCGCGACCGACCGGCTCCAGGGCCGCGATCCGGTCCAGCGCGGCGAGCTTCGGCGCCCCGGTCACCGACCCGCCCGGGCAGACCGCCCGCAGCAGGTCCGCCAGGCCCAGCCCGTCGGCGGCCGCCGCCGACACCGTCGACTCCGCCTGCCACAGGTCGCACCACCGCCGTACGGCGAACAGCTCGTCGACCCGGACCGACCCGGTACGGGCCACCCGGGCCAGGTCGTTGCGCTCCAGGTCGACGATCATCACGTGTTCGGCGCGTTCCTTGGCCGAGGCGAGCAGCTCCCGCCGGCCTTCGGCGGTGGCCGGCCGGGTGCCCTTGATGGGCCGGGTCACCAGCCGTCCGCCGTCGACCTCGACCAGGGTCTCCGGGGAGGCGCAGCCGATCGCCCAGTCCAGGCCCGACAGCGTGCCGCCGTAGCGGGCGCCGGGCAGCGCGCCCAGGCGGGCCAGCGCGGGCAGCGGGTCGCCGGCGTACGGCGCGGCGGCGTGGCCGACCAGGTTGACCTGGTAGACGTCGCCCCGGCCGATGGCGGCGCGGACCGCCTCGACGGCGTCGGTGTGCTGCGCCGGGGTCCAGCTCTCCCGCCACGGTCCCAGCCACCACCGCGGCGCCGGGTCCGGCCGCCGCCCGGCCGCAACCGGGGTGGGGCGGACGTCGGCCGGCCGGAACCGACTGTGCGGCGCCGGACCGGCGTCGCCGTGCGCGTAGACGACGACCACCAGGTCGGGCAGCGCCGGCACCGGGGTGGCCGCGGCGGGCGCGCCGCCGGCCAGCAGGGCGCCGGCGGCGGCGGAGAGGTACAGGGCGGCGCCGCAGACCCCGTCCGGGTCGTGGCGGGCCGGGCGGCCCAGGTCGGCGAGGGCGACGCCGTGGCCGGTGAGGAACTCCTGCGCGAGAGCGGCCGGGTCGCCGCCGTCGTGGCAGCGCCATTGCAGCCGGGCGCGCTCGACGAGCCGCCCGCGACAGTCGTCGGGTGCCGCGGGTACGTCGATCAGCGCTGGTGGGAGCGTTTCCACGCCGGTCGGCTCTTTCTGGCTCATCCGTTCAGCGGATTTCGGGTAAACATGTCGGGTGGCTGCTCGATACCGCGCACTTTCGCTTGGTACTGTGCGTCACTGGTCATGTGAACCATGACACAGTGCCCCCACAGTCCGGAGAACCCGATGTGCCAGCACCAACCCACCTGCCCCTCCGCCGAGGCGACCGACCGCGAAGCCGCCCGGGTCATCGCCTGCTTCCGTGAGCAGGGCTGGAGCCTGCTCTGCAACGGTGTCATCGTCTTCGAGGACACCGGTGAGCTGCTCCCCGACGGCAGCACCATCGCCCCCCACCGCGGTCCCGCCCGGCACGCCCTCGTCGCCTAACTGATCACACTCGGTAACCGAGCGTTTCCGCCGACCCAGGCTAGTCCCCCGTCGGGGGACGGCCCTCCCCAGGTCGGCGCGCCGGCCGGGGCGGTGCGAGGACCGCCCCGGCGCAGCCCGGCTCAGCTCTCGAACGCCTCCGGCGACGGGCACGAGCAGACCAGGTTCCGGTCGCCGTACGCGCCGTCGATCCGGCGCACCGGCGGCCAGTACTTCGCCATCCGGTCCACCGTCCCCGGGTACGCGCCCACCGACCGCGGGTACGGGTGCGGCCACTCGTCCCCGGAGACCATCGCCGCGGTGTGCGGCGCGTTGGCCAGAGGGTTGTCCCCGGCCGGCCACTCCCCCGAGCCCACCTTGTCGATCTCCGCCCGGATGGCGATCATCGCGTCGCAGAACCGGTCCAGCTCGGCCAGGTCCTCGCTCTCGGTCGGCTCCACCATCAACGTCCCCGCCACGGGGAACGACATCGTCGGGGCGTGGAAGCCGTAGTCGATGAGCCGCTTGGCCACGTCGTCGACGCTGACCCCGGTCGCCTTGGTCAGCGGCCGCAGGTCGAGGATGCACTCGTGCGCCACCAGGCCCTTGTTGCCGGCGTACAGCACCGGGAAGTGGTTACGCAGCCGCGCCGCCACGTAGTTCGCCGCCAGGACCGCCACCCCGGTCGCCCGGGTGAGCCCCTCGGCGCCCATCATCCGCAGGTACGCCCACGGGATCGGCAGGATCCCCGCCGACCCGTACCTCGCCGCCGAGATGGCCGGCTTGCCGTCGACGTGCGCGCCGAGCGGGTCGCCGGGCAGGAACGGCGCCAGGTGCGCGCGCACCGCCACCGGGCCGACGCCCGGGCCGCC
Source organism: Micromonospora sp. GCM10011541 (assembly GCF_042650725.1). Taxonomy (NCBI): domain Bacteria; kingdom Bacillati; phylum Actinomycetota; class Actinomycetes; order Micromonosporales; family Micromonosporaceae; genus Micromonospora; species Micromonospora sp. GCM10011541. Next base: position 19,334 of record NZ_JBHSBP010000091.1, on the reverse strand, counting down.
GCCGCCGTGCGGGATGCAGAACGTCTTGTGCAGGTTCAGGTGCGACACGTCCGCGCCGAACTTGCCGGGCTTGGCGAACCCGACCAGGGCGTTGAGGTTCGCCCCGTCGACGTACACCTGACCGCCGGCGTCGTGGACCTTCGCGCACAGCGACGCGATGCCCGTCTCGTACACGCCGTGCGTCGACGGGTACGTCACCATGATCGCCGCGAGGGCGTCCCGGTGCTTGTCGATCTTCGCGTCGAGGTCGACCAGGTCGACGTTGCCGTCGGCGTCGCAGGCCACCACGACCACCCGCATGCCGGCCATCACCGCCGACGCCGCGTTGGTGCCGTGCGCCGACGACGGGATCAGGCACACGTCGCGGTGCCCCGCGCCCCGGTCCCGGTGGTACGCCCGGATGGCCAGCAGCCCGGCCAGCTCACCCTGCGACCCGGCGTTGGGCTGCACGCTGACCGCGTCGTAGCCGGTCACCTCCGCCAGCCACGCCTCCAACTGCCCGATCAGCTCCCGGTAGCCGGCGGTCTGCGCGTCCGGGGCGAACGGGTGCAGGTGCGCGAACTCCGGCCAGGTGATCGCCTCCATCTCGGTGGTGGCGTTGAGCTTCATCGTGCACGACCCGAGCGGGATCATGCCCCGGTCCAGGGCGTAGTCGAAGTCCGACAGCCGCCGCAGGTAGCGCAGCATCGCCGTCTCGGAGTGGTGGGTGCGGAACACCGGGTGGGTGAGGAAGTCCGAGGTGCGCGCCAGCGTCACGGGCAGCGTGGCGTCCACGTCGCCGTCGACCCCGTCCACCCCGAACGCCGCCCACACCGACCGCAGGTGCACCCCGGTGGTGGTCTCGTCGCAGGAGACGCCCACCCGGTCGGCGTCGACCAGCCGCAGGTTCACGTTCCGCTCGGCGGCCGCCGCGACCACCTCGGCCGCCCGGCCCGGCACCACCGCGGTGACGGTGTCGAAGAACGCGACGTCCGTGACCTCGACGCCGCCGGCGCGCAGCCCCGCCGCGAGCCGCGCCGCCATGTCGTGGGTACGCCGGGCGATCGCGCGCAGCCCGTCCGGGCCGTGGTAGACGGCGTACATGCCGGCCATCACCGCCAGGAGCACCTGCGCGGTGCAGATGTTGCTGGTCGCCTTCTCCCGCCGGATGTGCTGCTCGCGGGTCTGCAACGCCAGCCGGTAGGCCGGGTTGCCGTCCGCGTCGCGGGACACCCCGACCAGCCGGCCGGGCAGCATCCGCTCCAGGCCCGCCCGTACCGCCAGGTAGCCGGCGTGCGGCCCACCGAAGCCCATCGGTACGCCGAACCGCTGGGTGGTGCCGGCGGCGATGTCGACGCCGATCTCCCCCGGCGGGCGCAGCAGCGTCAACGCCAGCAGGTCCGCCGCCACGGTGACCAGCGCCCCGACCGCGTGCGCGGCCTCGACCAGGGCGGTGTGGTCCCGCACCGCCCCGGACGCCCCCGGGTACTGCAGGTGCAGGCCGAAGAACTCGCCCGGCAGCTCCTCGGCGCCGAGGTCGAGCACCCGCACGTCGATGCCGAGCGGCTCGGCCCGGCTGGCGATCACCGCGATGGTCTGCGGCAGCGCGTCGGCGTCCACGACGTACACCGGGCTCCTGCTCTTCGACGCGCGGCGGGCGAGGGTCATCGCCTCGGCCGCGGCGGTGCCCTCGTCGAGCATGGAGGCGTTCGCGGTGGCCAGCCCGGTCAGGTCGGTGACCATGGTCTGGAAGTTCAGCAGCGCCTCCAGCCGGCCCTGGCTGATCTCCGGCTGGTACGGCGTGTACGCGGTGTACCAGGCCGGGTTCTCCAGCACGTTGCGGCGGATCACCGCCGGGGTGTGGGTGCCGTGGTAGCCCAGCCCGATCATCGACACGGCGACGGTGTTGCGGGCGGCCAGGGCGCGCAGCTCGGCGAGCGCCTCCCGCTCGCCGGCCGGGGCGGGCAGGTCGAGGGTGCCGTGCCAGCGGATCACCTCGGGGATCGCCGCGTCCATCAGCTCGTCGACCGAGCCGTAGCCGACGGTCTCCAGCATCCGGCGTTCGTCGTCCGGGTCGGGGCCGATGTGACGGTCGGCGAACTGCTCTGCGCTCATCGTGTGCGCTCCTGCGGGGCGAGGTCGACAGGTCGGCCTCCCCCTGAGTCACGCGCGAAGCGCTCCACAGCGCCTGCCCACGAGGTCCTTTTGCCTGAGAGGTTCCGGGGAGGAATCTGCCCCTTCGGCGCCGCCCCGGTGCTGCTGGGGCGGTCTCTCCCGCGTGGGTGGTACCGGCATGGTCAACGCTACCAGCGCCCGCGTTTCCGGCGGATGTCGTACCCCCGCCGCCGGGCGCGGGGAGGGGTCAGACGGTGGCGGGGGCCACCGCCGCCGGCACCGCGCCCCGACCGGCGTCCAGGGCCGGGGCGGCCCCCAGCCGGTCGGCCAGCGCGGGCAGCAGCCGCCCCAGCGGCGCGTCGACGGTCAACGCCGCGTACCCGTCCCCGCGGGTGGGGCCCTGGTTGGCGATCACCACCGGGATGCCGAGCTTCGCCGCCCGGATCACGAACCGCCGGCCCGACATCACCGTCAACGACGAGCCGAGCACCAGCAGCGACCGGGCCCGCTCCACCCGGGCGAAACAGTCGGCGACCCGGGCGGCGGGCACGGTCTCACCGAAGAACACCACGTCCGGTTTGAGCATGCCGGTGCCGCAGATGCCGCAGTCGACGGTGTGGAACCGGGCCACCGCCTCGTCGGGCAGCTCCACGTCGCCGTCGGGGTTGACCGCGGCGACCTGCGCGTCGAAACCCGGGTTGGCCTCCCGCAGCCGCCGGTCCAGCTCCTCGCGGGAGGTCGGGTTGCCGCAGTCCAGGCAGACCACCTCGTCGAGGCGGCCGTGCAGCTCCACCACCGCGCCGCTGCCGGCGGCGGTGTGCAGCCCGTCGACGTTCTGCGTGATCACGTCGGTGACCAGGCCGGCGTGTTGCAGCCGGGCCACCGCCCGGTGCCCGGCGTTCGGCGCCGCCCGGCCGATGGTGCGCCATCCGAGGTGGCTGCGCGCCCAGTAGCGCCGCCGCGCCTCGGGGTCGCGGGTGAACGCCTGGTAGGTCATCGGCGTGTGCCGGCGCGCCACCCCGCTGGGGCCCCGGTAATCCGGGATCCCCGACTCGGTGGACAGGCCGGCCCCGCTGAGCACCACGACGTCACCGGCGCCCACCAGCCGGGCCAACGCGTCCCACGTCTCCGTCACCCGTCCATGCTGCCTCACCGGCCGGGCAACGACGACCCGCCAGCCACCGGGCCGTTAGGTTGGGGGCATGCGCGTCGTCATCGCCGGAGGCCACGGCAAGATCGCCAAGCTGCTGGAACGGGACCTGGCCGGGCGCGGCGACCACGCGGTCGGCCTGATCCGCAACCCCGACCACGCCGCGGTGCTGCGCGCCGCCGGCGCGGAACCGGTCGTCTGCGACCTGGAACACAGCGACGTCGACACCCTCGCCGGGCACCTGGCCGGCGCCGACGCGGTGATCTTCGCTGCCGGGGCCGGCCCCGGCAGCGGCGCCGCCCGCAAGGACACCGTCGACCGGGCCGCCGCCGTGCTGCTCGCCGACGCCGCCGCCCGCGCCGGGGTCCGCCGCTACCTGCTGGTCTCCTCGATGGGCGTGGACAACCCGCCCGCGCCGGGCAGCGACGAGGTGTGGGCGGCGTACCTGCGGGCCAAGAAGGCCGCCGAGGAGGAGGTCACCGGCCGGGACCTCGACGTCACCGTGCTGCGCCCCGGCCGGCTCACCGACGACGAACCCGGCGGCCGGATCACGCTGGCCCGGCACGCCGCACGCGGCGCGGTCAGCCGCGCCGACGTCGCCCACGTGCTGCTCGCCCTGCTCGACGAACCCGCCACCGCCGGGCTGACCCTGGAACTCGTCGGCGGGGACACCCCGATCGGCGAGGCCGTCCGGGCGGTCACCGCCCGCTGACCCGACCCCGGGTACGGATCCGGGGCCGCATCCCGGCGCGCGGCGCACCGCCGAGGGCGCCGCCCCCGGCTGCCCGAAGGCGTAGCTCGCACCGGCGCTGCGCCGGTGCGGGGATCCCCCGCGACGCACCCAGCGGCGTTCTGCCGCGACGGCCACCCGTCGGCCTGGGGGATCGGCCCGCCGGTTGCGGAACGGCGGGCCGACCCCGGCTCAGCGCTGGTGGCGGGGCAGGGCCACCTGCGGCTGCCCGCCGCCCACCGACGCCGCGCCCGCGGTCTCCCGGGCGATCCGGTCCATCGTCCGGGCCAACTGCTCGCTGCCGTCGTCCAGGTGCCGGGCCGCCGCCTGCATGTGCGAGATCATCATCTCGCCGAAGATCCGCAACGCCTCCCGCGCCGCCACCGAGTCGTCGAAGTTCCCGCCCGCGCTGCTGCGGTACTGCGCCACCGCCCGCTCGGCCTCCTGCTTCGCCTCCTCCGCCGCGGCCTGCATGTAGCTCTGGTACTGCAGCTGGGCGTACTCGGCGACCCGCCGGGCGTAGTCGTGCGCCTGGGCGATGATCTGCTCGGCCTCCCGCTGCGCCGCGGACAGCAGGTTGACCTCCTTCGCCGCGGGCAGCTTCGCCGCCGCGTCGGTGCTCGGGATCACCCCGTGCCGATGCAGCTCCAAATGGTCGTTGAGCCGCTCGTTCTCCGCCCGCAGGCCCGCGACCTGCGTCGCCAGCAGATCCAGCTCGTCGGCCACCTGCATCCGGAACCGGTCCACGTCCGTCTGGTCGTAGCCGCGCCGCGTGAAAGACGCCGTGCCGAACTCCCACCGACGCACCCGGTCGGAGGTCATCCGGACCTGCACGGCACTGGAGACCTGAACTCCCTCGTACCTGCTGATCGGGGTTGCGCTCACCGGACACCTCCGGATTCGTCAGGGCCGGTCGCCGTCCGCCACGTCGGCCCGTACCAGTGCTTGCCGAAACCCTCGTGGTGCAGCTGACCGGCGTGGTAGCCGGCCTGCGTCAACGTGGTCACCGAATGGGAGACCATCTCGTCGGAACCGCAGATGTAGACGTGCCGGGAACGCCAGTCCCCGTCGGCCAACGCCCGGTCCACCGGCTGCACGAACTCGCCCGGCCGGCGCAGATCCATGCCCACCACATAGGTGACGGTCAACCACGGATACGACGACGCCAACTTGTCGATCGCGTCCGTGTCGTAGAACTCGTGTTGCGAACGGGCACCCACGTACAGGTCGACCTTGCGCCGCGAACCCTCCGCGGCGACCTGCTCCACCAACGACTTCACCGGCGCCCAGCCGGTGCCGCCGGCCAGCAGCAGCAGATCACTCGGGCCCGCCGACCACAGCAGCAGCCGATCCCCCACCGGCGCCGCCAGGTGGATCTGATCGCCCACCGCGCACCCGTACACCAGCCGCGACGACACCGCGCCACCGGGCACCGCACGCACGTGCAGCTCCAGGGTGCCGTCGGCGCGCGGCGCGTTCGCCGGCGAGTAGTACCGCCACGACCGCACCGCCGGGTGGGACACCCCGATCGACTGGCCCGGCGTGAACGGCAGCAGGTACTGCGGGCGCAACGTCAGCACCGCCACGTCGAACGTCCGGCGCTCGTGCCCGACGATCTCGGCCACCCACCACGGCGGGTTCACCGCTTCGGCGGCCTGCGCGGCGTCGATCATCACCTGCGAGACCAGCCCGTACGCGGCCGTCCAGTCCTGGGCCAGCTCGTCGGTCCACGCCTCGCCGAGGAAATGCCGCAGCGTCGCCAGCAGCGCCTCGCCGACCGCCGGGTAGTGCTCGGCGCGCACCGCGAACTTGCGGTGGTCGGCACCGAGATCCTTCAGGAACCCGACCAGGCCGTCGACCTGGTCCACGTGGGACACGATGTGCCCCAACGCAGTCACCAGTCGATCCCGCTGCCCGGCCATGTTCGTGGGGAACATCTGCCGGGTCTCCGGGTAGGCCAGGAACAGCGTCGAGTAGAAGTAGAGCGGCACCTGGTCGCCGTGCGCGGCGACCAGGGACCAGCTCTGCTTCAGCCGTGCCGCGTCCACCCTCAGACGCCCGACCCGTGACCGGACGACACCACCTGGTCCTGCACCTTCTCCAGGACGACCTGAACGTCGGTGATGATGTCCTGCGGCACCCCCAGCTCCGTGAGCGTCGCGGTCAGGTGCTCACCGACCTTCACGTAGTGCGCCACGGGGATGCCCAGCGGCTGGTGCGCCTCGGCCAGCCCACGGCCGGCGTACTCGTTGGGCCCGCCGAGCACCACGGTCAGCATCAGCGCCAGGTGCCGCCGCTGCTCCGTCATGTCGATGTCGGAGAAGTAGCCGGCCAGCTCCGGGTCGGCGAGCACCTTGTCGTAGAACAGCGCCACGGCCGCCTTGACCGAACTGGCGCCGCCAATGCGCGCGTAGTGGGAGGGCGCGGTTTCTTCGATAACCGTCACGGTCGTTCCTTCCAGGGTGAAGGGCCGCGCGAATCGGCGCGGAGGGGCAACCTGTCGGCTGGCGGGAGTTACCGTGACGTCAGCGCCAGCACGACCGTGTGGGACCATAGCGCGCCATCCGGATAAGGTCACGACCGGCCCATCGGAATTCGGACAACAGCCGACCGGACAGCATCGACATCGCCCGGATGGGCGGCAATCAGGACGTCTACGGCTGGTCACCAGCCGGAGACCGGTCCACGTGACACTCTCCACCCTGGACAATCCCGCCCGCGAGCCACACCACCATGCCGGCTTCGCCCCTGATCACCACCGACGCGATCCGGCCCGGCGACAGACGCACCGCCGGACGAGTCCCACCGACCGGACCGGCCCGGCCGCGCCCACGACCAACCCGACACGCTGCGTCACCAGCAAAGGGATCGCGTCGGGCCCCGGCCACGACGCGATCCGAAAAAGCCAACTCGGCGGCTCAACCCGCCCGGCGCCGCGCCCGACGCGCCGCCAACTCGTCCCCCACCGGCTCCGCCGCACCCGCCGCCTCAGGCGCCTCCGGCGCGGACGCCGCCGGCTCCTGCCCGACCGGCTCCGCCGGCAGGTGCGACAGCGAACCCTGGATCTCCTTGAACGCCCCGCCGATCGCGATGCCGAACACGCCCTGGCCGCCCTGCAACAGGTCGACCACCTCCTCCGGCGACCGGCACTCGTACACCGTCGTCCCGTCCGAGATCAGCGTGATCCCCGCCAGATCCTCCACCCCACGCGACCGCAACGCCTCGATCGCCTTCCGGATGTTCTGCAGGGACACCCCGGCGTCCAGCAACCGCTTCACGACCTTCAACACCACCAGATCGCGGAAGGAGTACAACCGGGACGTCCCCGAACCCGACGCGTCCCGCACGCTCGGCACCACCAGCCCCGTCCGGGCCCAGTAGTCCAACTGCCGATAACTGATACCCGCCGCGTGGCAGGCGGTCACACCCCGGTAGCCCACCGCACCATCACCCTCGGTGCCCGGGACGGGCGACGCCACACCCGACTGCTGCGGCGTACCCGGATCAGGATCTCGCGGCTCGTGCATCCGGACAACCTCCCCGCCCGTGCGGCGACACGCCGTTTCTCCGAACGTGCACCCCTCGACACCGCAACCCTATAGCGGCCCTCAGGAGTTACCACGGAGGAACCGACGCGACACGCCGCGCAGGCACCCGGAAGATCACCGACGACAACACCCAGTCACCCACGGTGACGCCAGATCGTCGGCCGCCGACACCCGGCCGGGCAGCGGACTCAGCCCGCGAAGTCCTCCGGCCGCACCTGCTCCAGGAACTCGCGGAACTTCTCCACCTCGTCCTCCTGCTCATCCGGGATCACGATCCCCGCCTCGCTGAGGACCTGCTCGGCACAACGAATCGGAGCCCCGACCCGCAACGCCAACGCGATGGAATCGCTCGGCCGCGCGGACACCCGCACACCGTCCCCGATCAGCAGATCGGCGTAGAAGACGTTCTCCTTCAACTCGGTGATCTCCACCGCCCGCAACGGCGCCTGCAACGCCGCCAGCACGTCCCGCAGCAGATCATGCGTCAACGGCCGGGCCGGCTTGACCCCCTGCTGCTCGTAGGCGATCGCCGTCGCCTCGACCGCGCCGATCCAGATCGGCAGATAGCGGTCCCCCTCGACCTCCCGCAGCAGGACGATCGGCTGGTTGCTGGGCAGCTCCACCCGAACTCCGACCACGCTCAGCTCGCGCACCGCCGCCTCCGTGTCGTTGTCACCTATGCCCGCACCGCGCCCTTCCCTGCACGGTACACGGACCGCGACACGGGAGTCCCATGCGCTACGTGCACCACGCGTCTCGCCGGAAAGGGGTTACCCCGGCAAGCCTACGACACGCTTCCCGGGGCAGATCTTTCCGCTCTCACGCAAGCGAAGGGCCGGGCGTCACCGACACCCGGCCCCGCACCGTCACCGACCCAACGACGACCGCAACCCCACCCGCACCAGGGCCGCGTGCAACTGCTGCGACAACGCCACCAACTCACGCGCCGTCTCCGCCGCCCGGGACCGCGCCGCCGGATCACTCTGCCGCGCCAACGGCGCCACCAACTGCGCGAACAGACCGACCTCCCGATCCGCCGCCGTCCGGTAACCCCGCAGATGCCGCGGCTCCAGCCCGTACGCCGCCAACCCCGCCACCGCCCGCGCGATGATCAGAGCATCCGCGTCGTACCAGCCCGCCGGATCGGACACCAGCACACCGAGCCGCTCCAACTCCGCCAACGTCGACTCGTCGATCCCGGAACGCGCGATCAGCTCCGCCCGCCCCAGCCGCACCTCCGACGACTCGGCAGGACCCGGCTCACCCCGCCCCGGCACCTCACCACCGGGACCGACCGTCACCAACGCCGGCCGCTGCCGACCCGACGCGCCACCCGACGCGTCGAACTCCGCCAACTGGTCACGGATCACCCGCAACGGCAGATACTGATCCCGCTGCGCGGTCAACACGAACCGCAACCGCGCCACATCGTCCCAGCTGTACTTCCGATACCCCGCCGGCGTCCGCTGCGGCTCCACCAGACCCTCGGTCTCCAGGAACCGCAACTTCGAGATCGTGACGTCCGGGAACTCCACCCGCAACTGCCCCAGCACCTCACCGATACTCATCAGCGGATGGGACCGGGCCGCCCCGGGCGGCGTCGAAGCCGCAGGCTCGTTCACCCCCGGCCGGCCTCCTCCTCCGGGCGCGGACCGGCGATGAACACCACCCGGAACTTGCCGATCTGCACCTCGTCACCATTGCTCAACGTGGCCGCCTCGACCCGCTCCCGGTTCACGTACGTGCCGTTCAGGCTGCCCACGTCCCGCACCGTGAACGTGCCACCGTCCCGGTGGAACTCGGCGTGCCGCCGCGACACCGTCACGTCGTCCAGGAAGATGTCACTGTCCGGGTGCCGGCCACTCGTCGTCACATCGTGGTCCAACAGGAACCGGGCGCCCGCGTTCGGACCCCGGCGAACCACCAGCAGCGCCATCCCCGGCGGCAACGAACCGGACATCCGGCTCGGCACCACATCGGTGTCCGGACCCTCCAGCACTTCGTCGAGCGAACCGAGATTGAGCGTCGAAGTGACGTCGAGTGGGGGGAACTCGTCGTCTGGGCGCGTCATGGGACCACCTCACGGATCTGTTCGGTCGGCGTCGGGTAATGGCGGGTCTGGCCGCCGGGCGTGTCACACCCGGCGGCTGGCTCCCCGTGCCCGGGAAGGCGCATTCCACAAACGCTCAACTATTGGGTTCTCGGTCGACTGGGCGAGCCTAGCCAGCGCCGAAATGCAGGGCAACCGGACGCGCAGAGAACAACCCCGCCCGCCCGGGACGACACTCAGCTCTCAGTGAGCTCGCGGTACGCGCCAGCGGTCAGCAGACCCTCGACCGCGGCCGGATCATCCGGGGTGATCTCCAACAACCACCCCGCACCGTACGGATCCGTGTTGATCACCTCAGGGGTGTCGCCGAGCGCCTCGTTACGCGCCGCCACCGTACCGCTGATCGGCGCGTAGATCTCCGACACGCTCTTCGTCGACTCGATCTCACCCAGCGGCTCACCGGCCGCCACCACCGCACCCTCGTCCGGCAACTGGACGAACACGATGTCACCCAGGGCGTCCTGCGCGAAGTGCGTGATGCCGACCCGGACGGCGCCACCGTCGCCATCGGCCACCCACTCGTGCTCGGCGGTGTACCGCAGATCCTCAGGAATCACCAGCTGCGTCCTTCATCCATCGGTGCACCGGGGGGAACCGGTGCCGGCCGCGCCCGGTCAGGAGACCGGACGGGCGTGTTCCAGCTTGATCGGGGCGTGCAGCTGCGAAACCTCCACAACCTCACGATCCACGGGGGTCACGCTACCGCCGGCATCGTTGACCGATGCGACCACCCCGCCGGGAATGTTCAACGCCGTACGCATCGTCGCCGGATCACCGATCACCAGGATCGTGTACGGGCCACTCAACCGCCGCCCGTCCACCACCAGGCCACCGCCCTCGGCGTCCACGAAATACGTCGACGCGATGATCCGCACCGCCGTCCCCTCGGCACCGGAGATCTGCATCGCCTCCGCGCCCGCGCCCCGCAACTCCTCCACCGCGTCCAGGATCCGCGTCGACGAGATCGCCTTGCCGTCACCCACGAAGCGCACCGACAGCCCCGGCCCCACCGCCGGCAACGTACCCGCCAGAATGCCCAACTCGTCGGCCCGCCGCGTCGCCTCCTCCAGCGCCGCCTGCCGACCCTGCTCACCCGAGCGCAGCTGCCGCTGGCTCTCCTCCAGCGCCTCGATGTCCTGCCGCAGCCGCCGCTCCCGGGAATCCAGATCCGACGAGATCCGGACCAGGTCCTCCTCCCGGGTCGCCGCCAGGGTCGGATCCGTCGAGGTCGTCTTCAACTGCACCACCAGGGTGAACCCCAGCAACGCCAGCAGCACGCCGATCATCGCCCCCGCCGACGTCAACCGCCGCCTACCCGACCCCTCCGCCACCGGCGCCGACGCGGCAGCCTCCGGCTCAGCCTCGGGACTCGCCGGCTCGGCCTCCGGGCTCGCCGGCGCGTCGGCCTCCCGCTCCGCCGGCCCGTCCGGCGCCAGCGGACTCAACTCATCGGGATCCGGCGCGTCCGGCCGCGGATCCGGCTCACCCGCCGGCCCCGCCGGCCGGGTCGGCTCCGCCGCCGGCCAACCGGTCCCGGTCTTCCTGTGCTCCTCGCTCATCGCCACCAACCTACGCCCGGAACAGGTGCCGGCGGATCGCCGCCACGTTTCCGAAGATGCGCACCCCGAGCACGACCACCACACCGGTGGACAGCTGACCGCCCACCCCCAACTGGTCACCCAGGTACACGATCAGACCCGCCACCAGAACGTTCGAGATGAACGACACCACGAACTGCTTGTCGTCGAAGATCCGGTCGAGCTTCGCCCGGACCCCGCCGAACACCGCGTCGAGCGCGGCCACCACGGCGATCGGCAGGTACGGCTGCAACGCAGCGGGCACGGTGGGGTCGAGGTACACCCCGAGGACCACACCGGCGAGCAACGCCAGCACCGCGATCATCGGCCACCTCCGGAGGGGCTGGGAGAGGTCCCCGAGCCGGACGGCCCGGGACTGGTCTTACCCGCGGCACCCGAACCCGACGGCGACGGGCTCGGACTGACCGAGGGCTCGGCGTAGCGTAGCCGCGGCTGCGGAGCCGCCGGCAGGGTGAGGTCCTCGGCCTCCTTCACCCCGAACGACAGGCCCGTGCTCCGCGCGACCTCCCGCATCAGGCTCGCCGCCCGGCTGTCGTCGAACCGGTCCCGCATCGAACCCGGACCGATCGCCGCCACCTCGTACGGGCCCGTCACCGGCCGGTAGTCGACGAGGATCGCCTCCCCCGCCGACCGGATCGTCGACGTCGCGGTCAACCGCTGCCCGTTGATTGCGACCGCCTCCGCGCCCGCCGCCCACAACGCGTTGGCCACCTTCTGCAGGTCGGAGTACAACACCCGGGACGGCCCCGCGTCCGCGCCCGTCACCGCGTCCTTGTCCTCGGCACCGTCGGCCAATCGCACCACCACACCGTCACCCCGCACCCGGGCCAGACCGGTGCCGGCCTCCAGGTTGCGCAACCGGGACGCCTGCGAGCCGCTCAGCGCCGCGTCCCGCTGCCGGCTCACCTCCTCGCGCAACTGCTCCGCGCGCGCGGTCAACCGGTCGGTCTCGCTCTCCCGCTGCTTGATCTCGGCGATCAGGCCGGCGCGCGCCTTCGCCCGGCCCGGCTCCTCCGCCATGGTCTCCCGGTAGGCGACGGAGAAGAGGAACCCGATCGCCACCACGACCACCACGGTCACCGGGCGGGCCGCCCAGCGGCGCAGGCCGGACGGCGGGGCCTGCCGGCGACGGGCCGCCGCGTCCGCGTACCCGGGGTCGAGGGGGTTGCGGAACAGGTCGGTGAGGAAGTCCGGCGCGTACACCCGGGCCGAGGGGTCCCGGCCCTCGCGGGGGGTCGAACTCATGCCGGCGCACCCCCGGCGCGGGCGCGCATCTCGCGGACCAGCCGACTGGCCTGCACCACGTACATCGCCCCGGCCACCCAGTAGAGCACCAACCCCCACCAGGCCAGCCCCCAGCCGATCGCGCCGGCGGCGGTCGCCACGCCGGGCGCCGCCGCGGCCAGCAGCAGGATCGGGAACGCGGCCAGCAGCAGGAAGGTGGCGGTCTTGCCTACGTAGTGCACCGGCGGCGGGCCGTAGCCGTACCGACGCAGCACGGCCAGCGAACCGAGCAGGAGCAGCTCGCGGGCGAGCAGCGCCCCGGTGAACTGCCACGGCACCACCTCCCGCGCGGTGAACGCCAGGAGCGTGGCCAGGATGTAGAGCCGGTCGGCGAGCGGGTCGAGCAGCTCTCCCAGCCGGCTGACCTGGTGCAGGCGGCGGGCGATCCAGCCGTCCACCCAGTCGCTGGTGCCGCCGATGGCGAGCACCACGATCGCCGCCACGTCCGCGCGGACGACCAGGAAGAGGTACAGGAAGAGCGGCACGCCGAGCAGGCGGACGAAACTGATCACGTTCGGCAGGGTGAGGACGCGGTCCCCCACGACCGCCGTCGTACCGCCGGAAGCCGAACGCTCCGCGCGAGCCGGGCGACGCGACACCGAACCCTCCCTCCGCAGCACGTTCCGGCGGCCGACCGTGGTCGACCGCTCCGGAGGAACATGCGCGTTGCCGGCCGGTCACCGCCGGCGCCCTCTGCGATCCCGGGCTGGGACCTCCCCCGATGCGGCCCACGATCGGTTCGATCGCGGGCCGGTGAGTTGCGCTGCCACTATATCGGGCGCTTCCCCGCGGCCCGGGTGCCCAGCTTGCGTCGCCGCTCAGCTTTCGGTTTGTGTGTGGCCTCGCACCACCGGTAAGGCATCCTAGGACACTAGTTGGAACTGACCGCCCGGCGGACCCGGCCGGTCCAGCCGGAACGATTAGGCGGTGCGGGCCGTGGCGGTGGAATCGGTGGCGGTCTGCGGCGCGGACATCGCCGCCGCTGCCTGGCTGAACGCGACCAGGGCCAGCAACAGCTCGTGCTGCACCCGGTTGGGCATCCGGTCGAGGACCGCCTGCACGGCCTGGTGCCGGCGGTCCCTCAGCTCGCGCAGCAGCGTCTCCGCCGCCGCGGTCGGGATCAACCGGACCTCGCGCCGGTCGCGGGGGTCCGCCACCCGGCGGACCAGGCCGACCGCCTCCAGCCGGTCGCAGAGCCGGCTGGCCGACGACGGCACCACGTCCAGCAGCTCAGCCAGCCGGTTCACGTTGGTCTCCGGGTGCGCCATGATCAGCGAGAGCACCCGCAGCTGGGTCGGCGAGACGCTGACGCTGTGCCGCGAGGTCGCCGAATCGAGCACGCCGACGAGCGCCTCAGCGGCCGCATCGATGGCCGCGGCAAGATTCGGAGGTCGCTCCACCCGCTGTCCCCTGCGATCGTCCCGTTCGTGTTCGCTCCGCCGGTCCGTTACCGCCCGCACCCGTCGTCCACACGGCCGGAACCGCGCCAGTCCAGGCAGACGACGACCGCGTCGTCACGGAGGTCCGCGTCGACGTGGTACGCGTGCAGTTCGCGCATCACCGTACCAACTGCCTCGGTCGCCGGCTGCAGCCGAGTGGACCGCATCGACCGCGCCATGGCCCGGTCCCCGTACGGCTCCTGGCCGCCCGGCTCGGCGGCGTACACGCCGTCGCTGACCACGAACAGCCGGTCCCCCGGCTCCACCGCGAACTCCTGCACGTCGTACCGGGTCTCGGCGAACATGCCCAGCGGCAGCTGCTGCTCCAGGGCGATCGGGGTGACCGTGCCCCCGCGCAGCCGCAGCACGTGCGGCGAACCGGCGTCCACCGCCTTGACCACGCCCCGCCGGGTGTCCAGCTCGAGCAGGAGCGTCGCCACGTGTCGGGTGCCGCGGTGCTGGTAGAAGATGGTGTCCGAGGCCAGCTCCGCCTGCTCGACCAGGCTGCCGCCGGACCGGCGGGCGTTGCGCATCGCGTTCACGGTGACCGCGGTGAGCAGCGCGGCCGCCAGGCCGTTGCCGGCGCCGTTGAGCACCGTGACGGTGAGCCGGTCGCCGTCGACCGACCAGTCGAAGTGGTCACCGCCGACCGTGTACGCCGGTTCGAGCTGGCCGGCCAGCAGGAACGCGTGGTGCGCGACGCTGCGTCCGGGCAGCAGGTCCCACTGCATCTCGGCGGCCATGCTCAGCCGCTCCCGACGCCGTGCCCGGCGGTAGCGGTCGGTCTCCCGGTCGGCCGCGCGCAGCGCCACCGCCAGCTCGCCCGCGATGTCCCGGGCCGCCTCCACCGCCGCCGGGTCCGGCTGGGCCGGCAGCTCGACCAGCAGCACCCCGAGCCGTTCACCCCACACCGACAGCGGCAGGTAGGCCCGGCACCGGCCGTCCTCGCCGGCGTCCAGCACCGGCTGCTGGCTGCTGAAGCAGCGCTGGGCCACGCCGTGGCAGGAGAGGAAGCCGGCGTCCGGCAACTCCGGGTCCAGCACCGGCCAGAGCCCGCTGAACCGGTAGTCGGCGATGAACACCTCGGTGCGCGACGCCCCCAGCGCCGCGCGGATCGCCCGGTCGGCGGCCTCCACCAACTGGTCGGGCGGGGCCACGCGCAGGGCGCGCGACACCTGTCCGGCCGCATCCGGCATGTGCATCCTCCGCGATTATTGCTCTGGGGCAAGCATCATACGGAGGCGTGCCGGCATCCCCGACGCCCGGTTCCGACCGGCGTGCGGGAAGGGCACCCGAGCCGACGGCGGGTCCCTCGCGGGGCCCGGGTCGAGGGGCGGCGGGACGGGAGGCGGGACCCGTCAGGCGGACGGCTTCGTGGCCACCACGCCGTAGAAGGCGTCCGGCACCGCGGCCGGCTCGCCGTCCGGACGCCACCGGGCGACCGGCCCGACGCCGTCGGCGGTGGGCTCCCAGCGGCCCAGCAGCGGACCGAACGCGGCGGGCGGGCGCATCCGGAACGCGGGGCCCATCAGCGCCAACGCCCGGGGGTACGCGGCCAGCTCCTCCCCGGCGCAGTCGACGGCCAGGAAGCTGCCCGGCGCGACCGCCTCGTAGAGCTCGTCCAGAGTCCGGGAGAGCGTCTCGTCGTCGAGGAACGCGGCCAGCCCGAGGAAGACCACCCCGACCGGCCGCCGCCCCCAGCCCGGGACGAACCGGTGCAGCTGGGCGGGGTCGATCGTGCCGATGTCGGTGGCGTCGCCGAACCCGTAGCCGGCCCGGTCGCTGCCGGCGAGGATGCGCTGGCCGAGCCGGATGGTCACCGGGTCGACGTCGGTGTAGAGGACGGTCGCCTCGGGAGCGGCCTCGTGCACATTGCCCCGGGTCGGCACGCCGGCCCCGAAGACCAGGAAGCTGTCCACCCCCGCGTCGGCGATCGACCGGACCGCCCGGCCGAGGAACTCCCGCAGCGAGCGGAAGATCACCGCGCAGGGTCCGTACGCCTCCTCGAAGGCGCGGGCCGCGGCCACGTCGACCGGGAAGTGGTGCTCGCCGCCGAGCCAAAAGTCGATCATGCGGGCGGTGCTCGGCTGGTCGGGCTCGGCCATCGACGAGGCTCCCTTCCCCGGGCGGTGGTCGACAGCGTACCCACGGGGCGGCTCCGGCGGTATCGCCCCGTGGACCGGCCGCCGGCCGCGATACTGGCCGCGGGCGTCCGGCGGCCAGGAGGTGCAGCGGTGAACTCGGCGAACGGCGCGGCGGTGGTGGTCGGCGTGGACGGCTCCGAGCCGGCGCTGCGGGCCGTCCGCCTCGCCGCGGCCGAGGCGGCCCGCCGGCACCGCCCGCTGCGGGTGGTGCACGGCTTCATCTGGCCGCTGCTGCACGCTGCGATGAATCCGGTCGCCGAGGGGCCCGGCGGCGGCCTGCGGCGCCAGGCGCAGGAGCTGGTGGCTACGGCGGTGGCCGAGGCGGAGGCGACGGCGCCGGCGGTACGGGTCTCCGGGGAGATCATCGACGGCGAGGCCTCCGCCGTGCTGGTCGGCGAGTCCCCCACCGCCGCGATGATCATGCTCGGCGACCGGGGCCTGGGCGGCTTCGCCTCGCTGGTGGTCGGCTCGGTGGCGATCCAGGTGGCCTCCTACGCGGACTGCCCGGTGCTGGTGGTCCGGGGCGAGGAGCACGCGGCCGGGCCGGTGGTGGTCGGGGTGGACGGTTCGGCGCTGTCCCGGGCCGCGGTCGAGTTCGCCGTCGAGGAGGCGGCGTTGCGCGGCGCCGGGCTGCACGCGGTGCACGCCTATCCGCACCCGGTCTCCAGCGGCCCCGGCGACATGCAACCCCTGGTCTACGAGGAGAACCAGCTGCGCGGGGAGGAGACCCGGATACTCGCCGAGTCCCTCGCCGGGCTCGCCGAGCGGTACCCGGAGGTCCCCGTCACCCGTGCGGTGGTGCACGGCCGGCCGGTCGCCGCGCTCACCGAGGCCAGCCGCCGGGCCCAGCTGCTGGTGGTCGGCAGCCAGGGCCGGAGCGAGCTGACCGGGCTGCTCCTCGGCTCGGTCGGCCACGCCCTGCTGCACCACGCCGCGTGCCCGGTCGCCGTGGTCCGCTCCCCCGCGTGAGCGTCGCCGGCACGAATGACCCCGACGGCGCCGGGTAGACGACCCGGGCACGCCTACAGGAGGAGGCAGCGATGCCAGGACCACGGCCGGGCAGCAGCGCGTACGACAAGGAACGGGCGCGGCTGCGCGATCTGATCGAGCAGTCCGGGCGGGCGTCGGACCAGGAGGCGAACCAGGTCGCCAACCGGATCCTGCAGGACGACCGCGGCCAACGGGGCGTCGTACGGGGGGAACGGACGTTCGGCCCGAAGGGCGAACGCGAACCGGGCGACCCGAAGTGAGAGCTGCGCCCCTGGTCGACGGCGCGATCGCGGGTGCGGTGGGCACCGTCGCGTTGAACGTGATGGGCTACCTCGACATCGCGGCGCGGGCCCGCCCGGCGAGCAGCACCCCGGAGGAGACCGTGCGGCGGCTCGCCGGGGCCGCGCACGTCGACCTCGGGCCCGAGGACCGGGCGGCCACCCGCCGCTCGGGCCTCGGGCCCGTGCTCGGGTACGCCACCGGCATCGCCGCCGGGGCCGCCTTCGGCCTCCTCGCCGCCCGCCGACGGGTCCCGCTGCCGATCGCCGCCGGGGTGCTCGGCGGCGGCGTCATGGCCACCACGGACGGTTCCATCGCCGCGCTCGGCGTGTCCGACCCGCGTACCTGGCGACCGAAGGACTGGCTGGCCGACATCGTTCCGCACCTGGCATACGGAATGGCGGCCGCAGCCACTTGGAAGCGGCTGCGGCCGCGGTCGCGGCACGGGCGTTAGCCCCGGGCGTCGCTCTCGTCATCGGCCACCGGCGCCCCCGCCGGGCCGAACGGCGAGACCTGCCCCTTCGGCGTCGGTCGTCCCCGGTCTCCCTGGGACGTCCCGCGGTTGCGCGGTGCGCCGGCGGGGCCGGGCTCCTTGCTGTCCTGGACGGTCGGGTTGTGCCCGTTGCGGCGCATCTCGGGCTGCTGCACGTTCGTCACGGGTTGCTCCTTCCGGTGGACACGCACGGCGTGGGCCGCGCACCTGTGCCGGTTACCCGCCGCCGTCGGACGCATTCCGGGGCGCCGCCGCAGGTCTGGGCCGACGCGGTACGGGTACACCCCACGGATGCGGGACGATCGGAACATGGCGCGGGTGCTGCTGGACCGGCAGGGCCGGACGTACGCCGAGGAGGCGGGGATCCGGCTGGCCGACCGCCCGCAGCCGCTGTACCAGCTGCTGGTGCTCAGCACGCTGCTGAGCACCCGGATCCGGGCCGGGGTGGCCCTCGCCGCCGCGCGGGAGCTCTTCGCGGCCGGGTACCGGACCCCGCAGGCGATGGAGGCGGCGAGCTGGCAGGACCGGGTCGACGCGCTCGGCCGCGGCCACTACCGCCGCTACGACGACCGGACCGCCACCATGCTGGACAACGGCGCCCGGCTCTGCCTGGACCGCTGGCACGGGGACCTGCGGCGGATGCACCGGGAGGCCGACGGCGACCGGCAGGCGCTGCGCCGGCTGCTCACCGAGTTCCCCGGCATCGGCCCCACCGGGGCGGACATCTTCCTGCGCGAGGCGCAGACGGTCTGGCCGGACGTGCGCCCGTACGCCGACCGGCGGACCCTGGCCGGCGCGAAGCGGCTGGGGCTGCCGGCGAACCCGGGCGGGCTGGCCGGCCTGGTCGGCGACGCCGACTTCGGGCGGCTCGCCTCGGCGCTGGTGCGGGTGGCGCTGGGCGAGGAGTCGGCCGGCGAGGTCAGCCGGAGCGCGGCGGCGCGCTGAGGGTGTGCAACTGTTGGCTGATTGACTAAGCGAACCTATGTGGTACGTTCTTGATCATGTCGTTGCTGCGCCTGGGTCCGGCCGCTGAGTACATCGGTGTGCATCCTGTGACGCTGCGACGGTGGGCGGATGAGGGACGGGTGGCGGTGACGTGGGTTGGTCGGGAGCGTCGGTTCGACTCTGCGTTGCTCGATGCGTTCGTCGGACGGGGTGAGCCGGAACGGCCGCGCCGTGAGGCGTTGTATGTGCGGGTGTCGGGTACGTCTGGCCAGGAGTCGTCGCTGGTGGCCCAAGAGGCGGAACTGCGGGCTACTGCTGCCGCCGAGGTGGTGGCCGTGTTCAAGGACAAGGCGTCTGGGCTGCGGGAGAACCGGCCGGGACTTGCCCGGCTGTTGAAGGGTGCGGCGGCGGGCGAGTTCACCGTGGTGAGAGTGACCCACCGCGACCGGCTGGCCCGGTTCGGCACGGCGTGGCTGACCGCTCTGCTCGCCCGTGACGGGGTGACTGTCGAGGTGCTGCACGCGAAGGGT
>NZ_JBHSBP010000090.1:0-8142 GCF_042650725.1 Micromonospora sp. GCM10011541 | reverse complement strand
TGATCACGCCAAGGCCGCTTACTGTCCACAATGTACAAAACGATCCCCGGCCGAATCCGCAGCCAATCGGGCCGGGAGGTTAAACGACAAGCTAAGACCCTGGGCGGGGTCATAGTGGTCGCTGCCCGCCGCGACCACGCTCGCCCGGAACGCGCGGGTGATCGGCGGAAGCCGCAGTCCGGGGCGGCAGCGGCAGGCAGCCGCCCCGGACCGTGGTTCAGGCGATCCGGTAGGCCCGCTGGATCGTCTGCGCCACCGTGTTGCCGTCGGTGTCGGTGGCGGTCAGGCGCAGCGACACGAAGCCGGGCCGCCGCGGATGGGTGATGAGGGCGGCGCCCCGGGTGACCGGCAACGCGACCCACGTCCTGCCGTCGTCGAACGATGCGGAGACGCCGAGCGTCCGGTTCGGCGCGGCCGCCGAGCCCGCCTGCCGGTCCAGCGCCACGGGGATGGTCATCGTCCGGCCCGCCCGGGCCGTGTTCGTGTCGTCGAGCACGGGCATCGGCCGTGCCGTGGTCAGGGGCAGCCGCTCCGACGTCGACGTGTGCGCCGAGGTGAAGGTCCAGGCCACCGAGACCGACGTCGACAGGGTGTCCGGGGCGCCGCGGGTGACGGTCGCCTCCAGGCGGTAGGCGGCCTTGCCGGCGGGCACCGAGAAGTCCGCGTACGGGCCGTCCGCAGTGGCGATCTCCTTACCGTTGCGCGACAACCGGAACTGGACCTGCAGGTCGTCGCGGCTGGCCGGGCGGCCGCTCGCGTCGCCGAACAGGGGTGGCGACGCGACCGAGATGGTGTCGCCGTCGCGGCCCGCGTACCCCAGCGGCGACCAGGTCGGGGCCCCGCCCACCGTGGGCCCGAAGGGCGCCGCGTTCCAGGTCTGGGTGTACGTCCTGCCAGGCTGGAAGGTGGACTCCTGCGTGGTGAGGTTGTCGCCCTCCATGAACGTGGACGTCCAGACGATGCCGCCGTCGGTGTTGTAGTACTCGGTGGCGTGGAACGGCAGGTCGAACGACGTGCTCGAACCGATCGGGCCGGGGCCGCCGGGGGACGCCGCACGGTGGAAGCGGACGGCGGTCGCGGTGGTGGACTGGCTCCGGTAGGTCGCCTTGACGGTGGCGAGGTTCGCCGGCGACAGCTTCCTGGTCAGCCCCGTGAACATGTCGCCCTGGCGCACGTACGCGAGGTCGTACGTGTAGGGGCTGTTCCGGAACGTCCGGTCGGTGCCCGGGCGGGCGAGCCCGACGCCCAACGTCGCGGCGAACTCGGGCGCCGCGACGGCGGGCCCGATCCGGCCGAAGAAGACGTCCGCGAACGACACCCCGCTGAGCTGGACACCCGGGTAGCGGAAGCCGTCGTCCCAGTTGGCGCTCACGTTGACCGCGAGCGCTTCGGCGTCCCGCTGGGGCACGGTCAGCGAGACCGGCCGGGCCGTGCGGGCGTCGATCGCCTCGGTGACCGGGCCGCGTACGTCCAGGACCGGCTGCACGAGCAGGGTCGACACCTCGCCCTCGTGGAGGGTGCTGTACAACGCGTACCGGTCCTTGGGCAGCCGCATGGTGCCGCCGCCCGGCTGCCCGTCGAGGGTGGTGAACTCGCCGGTGGCCAGGTTCGCCGCCACGGTCCGGTACTCCGTGGCCGGTCCGCCGTCGCGGCCGGTGTGGTCGAGCCGGACGTCGTAGCTCTCGATCTCCTTGTTGAGCGCGAACGGCGTCCGTACCCGCAGGTCCCCGGCGCCGGTGGCGGTCAGCGCACCCTGGTAGACGCCGTCGGGGGCGTCCACCCGGGTGTCCACGGTGATCGTCGCCTCGACGCGGCCGCCGGCCGGCACCACCAGGGTGGCCGGGCTGACGGTGAGCATGCCGGCCGGCGCCGGGGCGATGGTCAGGGACAGGGTGACCGCCGCGGTGCCGGTGTTGCGGTAGCCGACGACGTGGGTGAACGGGGTGTCGTCGGCGTGCGGCCAGCGCTGGACCGGGAAGTCGATCACGGCGACCTCGGCGGCGATCGGCTGGGCGACCGCGCGACCGACGTCCACACGCCCCGCGCCCAGCTCGTACAGGCTGCCGTCGCCGGCCGGCTCGGCCGAGTCCATCAGCGCGGCCTTGAGCTGCGGGCCGGACCAGTCCGGGTGCTGTCCGGCGAGGATGGCGGCCGAACCCGCCACGTGCGGGGTGGCCATCGACGTGCCGGACATGGAGGCGTAACCGCCGCCCGGGGCACCCGCCACGATGTCGACGCCCGGCGCGCTGATCTCGGGCTTGATGTGGTTGTCGCCGATGCGGGGACCCCTGCTGGAGAAGTACGCCCGCTGGTCGTCGGCGTCGACCGCGGCGACGGCGAGGGCGTCGTCGGCGGTGGCCGGCGAGGAGACCGACTTCGGTTTGCCCTCGTTGCCGGCGGCGACCACGAAGAGTGTGCCGTACCGGTGACTCAGGTCCTGGACGGCGGTCTCCAGCGGGTCGAGACCCGGTGTGTCGGTGCCGCCCACGCTCAGGTTGACCACCCTGGCCTGCGGCGCGGCCCACTGCATCGCGGTGATGATGTCCGAGTCCTGGCACTCGTAGGTGGCGCAGACCTTGCCGACGAGCAGCTTCGCGCCGGGTGCCACGCCGCGGTACCTGCCGCCGGAGGCGGCGCCGCTGCCCACGATGGTCGACGCCACATGGGTACCGTGGCCGACCGAGTCACTCGGGTCGTTACCGCCGGTGAAGTCCCGGACCTCGCCGAGGTGTCCGGCGAAGTCGGGGTGGCCGGCGTCGATCCCGGTGTCCAGCACGCCCACGGTGACGCCGGTGCCGTCGAAGCCGGCCTGCCAGGCCGCCGGAGCACCGATGTGTGGCACGCTGCGATCCAGGGAGACCCGGCGCTTGCCGTCCAGCCAGACGTGGGTGATCCCGGCGGCGAGCGTGCGCTCCGTCGGGGTGCCGCGGGTGAGTGACGACCAGAGCGTCACCCGGTCGTCCCGGTCCGCCCGCACGGCCAACGCGTGGGCGGCGGGCAGGTCTGCCCGCACCCGCGCGGCACCCCCAACGGCGGCCGACCGCGCCTGCGCCGCCATGTTCTCCGGGTACGCGACCAGCAGCGGTAGCTCGGCCGTCCGGTCGTCGTAGCCGAACTCGCCGAGCGCGGTGAGGTCGAACAGCCGCCGGTCGAGTCGCCCGTCGTGCAGCAGCGGCATCACGTCGACCGGGACGACGTACTGGTGACCTCCCTCCCGGCTGCTCACGAACCGCATGCCGGCCCGCCCCGGCCCCCGCTGGATCTCCAGGTGACCGTCCGCGTCCAGCGACACCCGATCCCCGGTGATCAACGTGAAGGTGCCGGGCTTGCCGGAGACCGTGGCCCCCGGCTTCTCCTGCGCGTCCGCCGGGGAAGCCGTGAGGCCCGCCGCCGCCAGCGCGGTCGCGAGCACCGCGGCTGTCAGGGCGCGTCGTTGCCGTCGTCGCACATCGTCCTCTCCGTCACGGGCCTCTCCCGGGACGGCACGATGACGCCTGGCCCGCTCGACGGGTTGATCATTCATGGTGTGACGCTTGCCACAATCCCGCACCGCGCAGTTGGGGCCGGGCGTCCCTCCCGGGTCTCATTCGGCGGTGACCACGAGACGAGGTTGTGGGGGAGGTGCAGGTCAGATGCGTGACGCCGAGGAGTTCGATGCCTTCTACGCGGCCTGTGCGGGACGGATCGTGGGTCACCTCTATGCGCTGACGGGCAACCGCGGCGAGGCGGAGGACGCCGTCGCCGAGGCTTTCATGCGGGCCTGGCAGCGCTGGCGGACTGTGCGGGAGGCGGACAGCCCGGAGGCGTGGGTCCGCCGGGTCGCCTCCCGAATCGCGGTGAGCAGTTGGCGCAAGACCTTGAACCGGCTACGTGCACACCGCCGGGCCGCCGTCGACCAGAGCGTGCCCGGGCTCAGCGAGGACCACGTCGCCCTGCTCCAGGCGCTGCAGCGGCTGAGCGCCAATCAGCGCCGCGCCGTCGTGCTGTACCACCTGAACGATCTCAGCGTTGCCGAGGTGGCAGCCGAAATGCAGGCGCCGATCGGGACCGTCAAGACATACCTCGCCCGCGGTCGGAGAGCAATGGCCGAGCTGCTGACCGAGGCGCACCACAAGGGGGCCTCCCATGGCTGATCGTCACGATGACCTCACGGCAATCGTCGACAGGGTCCGGCACGTCACGACGCTGCCCGGGGCGCAGACGTTGCGCCGCCGCAGCGACCAGCGCCGGCGGCGCCGGGCGGCCGTCACCGGCGCGGGCCTGGCCGTGCTGATCGTGACCGCTGGCGCCATCCTGCTGCCGTCGCGGGACGCCGTTGAGACGCCGGACCGGGGTGTTGTTGGCCCAGCGGGCGAGGTCCCGCCATCGGTCGCCCCGTCCGTGACCGCGTCAGCGGGACCGCTGGACATCCTCGGCGGCCGGCGGCAGGTCCTGATCGTGGTGCCCGGCATGGGCGGGGCCGCGTTGGCGATCGGCCGGGACGACGACCGGGTGCGGGCCACCACCGAGCAGGGCATCGACGACCGGGCGCTGTGGGTCCTACACCCCGAGGGGGACAAATTCCGGATCATGCTGGCAGCGCCGCGCAGCGGCAGCCAGGTCTGCATGACCGTCGTGCACGACGCGGCGCCGGGCAGCGTCCGCGACCGGGTGTGCGATCCGACCACGCAGACGCAGCTCTTCAAGATCGAGCAGATCGCCGACCGTAGCTACTCGATCCTCCAGGATCGCCGCTACCTCCAGGTGGTCGACGGCACCAATGCCCTGGTCCCCGACCTTCCCGAGGGCCTCACCACCACGTACGAGTTCGAGGACCGTGGTCCCGCCGTCACTGAGTCGTCGGGCGGGGGAAGCAGCCCCACGCGTTGAGCAGAGGGGCGAACAGAAACCACAGCGGCACCGACCGGCGCGGTGCTTTGGCGCAGCTGCGGCACCGGCTGGCCTCCTCCTCGAGGTCGAACGGCAATTCGTCAAGCGCCTGGTCGACCACACGAACCCGCACGCGAAGGCGGCCGCTGCCCGGCCATCGCCAGCCCGCCCCGCCCCGACACCAACACCTCGACCGCGCTCACCAGGCGACGACACGTCGAGGGCAAGACATCGCTTCCCAGGTCGGCCTACCCGGGAACAAGCGCCTCGAGGTTTTCCGGCTTCATGGCCTCCGACCAGTGTCGGCCGGAGAACTCCAGCTGCGACTCGAGCGCGTCCATGGTGGCAACCTTCTTGTCCCAGTACGGCGCGATGTTGACGACGCAGTTGGGCCGCGACGGGCTCATGTAGTAGACCGTGGGCACCGGGTGGGGCTCGAGACCCTCATCGGCCGCGGACCCGCGGCTGGCCAGGGCGAGGGCTTCCAGAATCAGCGTCATAGCTGGCCGGTGATCGGGGTCGAGGTCGGCCTCATCGAACAGCGGGCCACACGTGCGCACAGCGGCACCGACGGCAGTGACTAGTCAGCGACGTGGATGACGATCTTACCGCGGCGTTTGGCCGTCTCGAGTGCCTCGTAACCTGAGCGCGTCTCAGTGAGGGGCAGCACTCGGTCCAGCACCGGCCTCAACCGGCCGTTATCGACGAGCTCGGCGATGGAACGCAACGCGTTCTGGTCGGGCTCGACGATGAAGTACACCCCACGAACGCCATGCCGGGCTGCTTCCTGCTGGTCGGGAGGCGTGGCGAGAGTGACCAGGACACCGCCCGGTTTCAGGACCGGCCAGGACCGCGACTGCGTGGCTCCTCCGACAAGATCAACGACCACGTCCACGTCGCTGACGTGATCCTCGAAGCGGTCGTGCGCATAGTCGATGACCTGCTCGGCACCCAGACCCTTGACGAACTCCAGGTCGGCCGCCGCCGCCGTGGCGCTCACGCGAGCACCGAGACCGGCCGCGAGCTGCACCACGTAGATCCCCACACCGCCGGCGCCGCCCTGCACCAGCACGTGCTGGCCGGCCTGCAGGTCGGCGTGGTCCACCAGTGCCTGCCAGGCACTCAACGCAGCCAGTGGGAGCGCCGCGGCGTGGTCATGGTCAACGGTGGCGGGTTTGGCCGCCACGACGGCCGCGGGCAGGGCGACGTACTCGGCGGCCGCGCCATCGCGGGTGAAAGGGATCAAGCCGTAGACGGCCTCCCCCTCGGCGGGGCTCTCCACCCCCGCCCCGGACGCCGCGACGACTCCGGAGAACTCGTGCGACGGGATGATCGGGGTGCGCTCGGGTCCTGTCCCGTCCAAGCTGTGCGTCCAGGTTGCCGACCAGGTGAGCTCGGTGGGTGTCATGGAAGCGGCCTTCACGGCCACCAACACCTCACCAGGCCCTGGCTCGGGCCGCGGCGCCTCCTCGTACACGAGTTGCTCCGGCCCGCCCCTGGTGTGAGCTCTCACGGCGTGCATCGTGCTCATCCGACGACTGCTCCTTCCCGACCACATGTCGATCAGCCCGCCGGCCGCCCCTGGGGATAATCGCAGTCTGACTCCTGCATTATCTGGAGGTTCGGCAGCCGCCTGCCGGACTTCCGTAACCCTTGCCCCTTCCGTGCAGAAGCGCGCTGGATCAGGGGCGCTCCCGGGCAGTAGCACGCGGCGGTGGTCTGGCGGCGACCGCCGAAGCCAGGCATGGGCGGGTTACACGATCAACGTGCAAAGGCGAGGCACTAGGTCGGATGCTGCTGTTGCCCTCTTTCCCGACCCATGAGCCAGCTCCCGATCCTCCCCCCGATACGCCCCGGAACCGTGAGCGACGGCAGGTAATGGCTGGACCCGGCGGGACCAAACAAGATCGGCCCCGACCGAATTTTTGCTGGTCAGGGCCGTTCTCGCACCTGGTGGCGGGTAGAGGATTCGAACCTCTGTAGCTTTCGCGACGGATTTACAGAACGCTCCTGCGCCAAGTCACCTGCTGCGTTGCACCGCACTGATGATCCACTGGTCTGAGGGTTTGCCACGCAGCCCGTCGTCCGTGACGTACACGCGACACATCAGCCCGTAGGCGTCGCGGCTGGCCGCCTCCGGGTCAACGTCGATGCCGTTGACGCGCACGGTGGGCGAGCCAAGGAAGTGTTCTGCCCGCGCCTGCTCGTCCGAGTCGATGCAACGGTGAGTGATCGTCTCCTCGATGCCAGCAGCGGCCAACAGTGACCGTATCCGCGTCTCTAGGCCCTCATGGTTGGGGCATCCATCGAAGTAAAGGATCTCGATCATTCCTCACCGGCTGTCTGGCAGATCGTTCCCGGTTGCCTGCTCTCAGGGGCCGCCCTGTCCGGCCCTTTCGATACAGCAGGTCGATCGCGCAAGCCGTCACCAGGCCGTCGACCGCCAGACGAGCATGACGAACGACGACCAACAGCGACGATGTTTGCCCAGGTAGCGATGCGTGATGTGTCAGCTGGCCAGGGGGAGCGGCCGGGCCTTACCTGTAGTTGGTGAACTGCTGAGGCGTCGAGCAGGGCTGCCCGTGGTGAGGCGGGCTGCCGGTACTGGTAGACCTCGGTGTCATCGAGCCTGTCAGTGAGGACGTAGACGTGCTCGACCGCGGTTGCCCCGACATCGCTCGCCCCGACGTAGAAGCCCGTCTGAGGCAGCCTGACCACCGCCGGCGGGCTGCCCTCGGCGGTGACCTCCACCGGCATCAGTCTTCCGTCGACCGGCCCACCCAGGAACCATGCCTCTACTGCCGCCACCCGGCCATCATGCCGACACTCACCTCTCGTGGTTTGACATCCATGGGCGACATCCACCGCCCTGGCGCAGCGGACGGACGTATGCGGCTTTGAGGGTGGGCACCGCGGACGGCAGGCAGGTTTGCCGACGCCGCGGCGCGCGATGCCGGCCGGAGGTCGCCCAGCAACGCAGCCGCAAGCGCGGCTGGTGGGTCGAGCTTGGGCGTCGCCTTGATTTCCTTAACAGCTTCGTCCTGACCGTCGACGGGTCCTGGCCAACCTGCTATCCGAGCGCCGCCTATGCACCAAGACTCGCATGATCAAACGCTCGAACTCCAAGTACCAAGCCCGCGGCCCAAACATCGACCGACGCAGCTACAAAGCCACCACCAGCATCGACGTCATCAGCCCTGACCCTTGACACAATGCCGTTCAGATAGGGCATCTATCGAGGTCAGCGTGGTGAGCTGACGTTGGTGGGCTGCG
>NZ_JBHSBP010000089.1:0-28968 GCF_042650725.1 Micromonospora sp. GCM10011541 | reverse complement strand
CCGCTGCTTCACGTCTCAGGCACACCTTGACACGCCGACCGCCGCCCTAACTGAACGGCGTTGAGACTAGTCCCGCTGCCGCCTTCGCGCTGGTGTTCGGGGTCGCCGCCCTGGTCTGCGTGCTGACCGCCATCTTCGCCCCCGTGGGACTGGTGCTAGGGATCATCGGGCTCATCCTCGGCATCGTGGCACTGCGGATGACCCGGCGCCCCGGCGTCACCGGCCGCGGCGTCGCGATTGGCGGCCTGGTCCTCAGCGTGATCGCCGTCCTGGTAGCCATCGCGTTCGCCGCCGGTGTCACCACCTTCCTCAACAACAAACAGGCGGTTGACCGCCTCGAACGCCAGGTCGAGCACCTCCGCGACAAGCTGCCTCACTGAATCACCACAACGGCGGCGCCCGCCGGTACCAACGCTTGATTGTCCGACTTGGCCGCTGGGGTCATGTACCTGATCGGCGGACCTGTGGCGACCAGCCGGGGTCCCTGCGCCGCCGCTGGATGAGCTGCCGTTTCCCGTCTAGGAGGGGCGGCCATGAGTGAGACTGGAGCCGGGACCCGTCGGGTTGGTCTCGCATGTTCACTCGGCACTTCCGAGCAATCACGATCACGTCGTTCACCGCCGGTGGGCTGACGAGGGCGGCGCGCGCAGACATTTTCGGACGGTTCGGTGGCTGAGCGCCGAACGCAGCGGGAGTCGCAGCTTGCGATGGTGCACGCTTGGCTCGGGATAGGCATCGTTGGCCTTGGGCCCGCCGCGGACGGTGGGCAGCCCAGTGCCTGTGCCCGGTTGCGGCTGACGGCGTCGGACCGGATATGCCAACTGGTGCGGCTTATGGGAGTAATAAGGGTGAGCGACACTAATCTTGGTGCCCGCAGCGGGCGGGGCAGTGAGTACGCTGACCTGTCCCGCCTGGTGCGGGGTGCTGGGCTCCTCCACCGGCGGCCCGGCCACTACGCGTTACGCATGGGGCTGGTGCTCGGGTGTCTCGGCGTGGCGGGCGTGGTGTTGGTCCGGCTCGGGCAGTCGTGGTGGCAGACCGTGGTCGCGGCGTTCCTTGCGGTGATCTTTGCTCAGGCGGGGTTCATCGGCCACGACGCTGGGCATCGGCAGATCTTCCGCTCCCGCACTGCCAACGACGTGGTTGGCCTGCTGTTCGGCAACCTGCTGATCGGCCTCAGTTACGGATGGTGGGTGGACAAGCACAACCGGCACCACGCTCACCCCAACACTGAGGGCCATGATCCGGACATCGTGGTGGCGCCCCTGTCGTTCACCCCGGGGCAGGCCGAGGCGCGGCGCGGTCTCGGCGCGGTGTTCGTCCGGCACCAAGCCACGCTGTTCTTCCCGCTGCTGCTGCTGGAGGGCCCGCACCTGCACGCCGCCAGCGTCAAGGCTGTGCTCGGCCGCGGCCGGCTCAAGCACCGCCCGATCGAGGCCAGCCTGCTCGCCCTGCACATCGTCGGCTACCTCACGGCCGTGTTCCTGCTCCTGAACCGCCCGCAGGCGATCGTGTTCATTCTGGTCAACCAGGGCCTTTTCGGTTTGTACCTGGGTTGCTCGTTCGCGCCCAACCACAAGGGGATGCCCATCCTCAGCGAGGCAGGTGCCCTCGACTATCTGCGGCGGCAGGTGCTGACCTCCCGCAACGTGCGCGGTGGATGGCTCATCGATGTCCTGCTGGGCGGGCTCAACTACCAGATCGAGCACCACCTCTTCCCCAGCATGCCCCGACCGAACCTGCGCCGCGCCCAGCCACTGATCCGCCAGTTCTGCATAGCGCACGGCGTCCCGTACCACGAGACCACGCTGACCCGGTCCTGGGCGCAAGCGCTGCAGCACCTGCGGACGGTCGGCAAGCGACCGACCCAACCGGGAACCGACAGACACTGAATGCGGGCCGCTACTGTCGCTGCTCAAACTGCCGCTGTCACACTCCTGTCACGTGGTTGCCGACAGGGCATACCCGCTTCCCCTCCCGCGACCCGCTGCGCGGACCTTGCATGTTCAGGGGCATCCGGGCCGAAATGGCGGCGATCAGGGCACCCGTAGGCGACGTTCTGGTCCGCGGACCCGAGCCGCCGTCCATGATGACCCGAGCCATGACCCGACTCATCCGCGCCGACCTGATCGTCATCGACGACATCGGCCTACTCCCGGTCGGGCCGGTCGCGGGTGAGGGACTGCAGCCCGGATGACCCGTCTGCCGCCTCGCTGACCTCGAACCCGTCCGCTTCCCGCGCACGGTCATGCGGATCTTGGGCTCGTCATCAATGACGAGAAACGCGCAGATTGCTCATCGTGCTCGCTTTCCACGGCAGGGGCTGGCGCGGCCGCGGATTCCCCGGCGGCGGCCTTCAGGTACAGCTCCTCGAATGTACGCAGCGCGTGGCCAAGGTCGTGCGCAGCGATGATCCGCCGGCTAACCGCTCCCATCTGGGCGCGAGCCGACGCGTCGTCCAGCAGGGCGGCCAGGTGCGCGGCGAGGGCGTGAATGTCTCCTGGCGGATAGAGGTAGCCGTTACTGCCGGGTCGGACCAGGTGCGGCAGCGCCATGGCGTCGGCCGCGACGATCGGCTTGCCGGCGGCCATGGCCTCCATGGTCACTAGGCTCTGCAGTTCGGCGGTGCCGGGCATGCAGAACACGTCGCAGCGGGCATAGGCGTGCAGGACCTCCTGGTCGCTGACGAGGCCGTGGAAGGTGACCCGATCCCAGATGCTGAGCTGACGCGCCAGATCCTCCAGCACCCGGCGGTGGCAGCCGTCGCCGACGATCTCGCCGATGGCCTGCAGCCGCTCAGGCAGCAGCGCCAGCGCGTGCAGCAGCTGGTCGACGTTCTTCTCCTGGTCGAGCCGGCCCACGAACAGCACACGCCGCCGCCCGTCGCCGCCGTCCAGCAGTGGCTGAGCGAAGCGGTCCAGGTCGAGGCCGCAGGACACCGGCTCGGCGGCGCAGCGCAAGCCCTTCTCGTGCAGAAGTTGCACCGCCCGTGGGGTGGGAGCGGTGACGATGTAGGCGCGGTGAAAGACACGTACGAGGTCGCGCCAGGCGAGCCGGCAGGCCACACCGGCGAGCCAGGCGGGAAGCCGGGCGTAGCCGAGGAGGTTCTCCGGCATGAAATGGTTGGTGGCCACCACCGGTATCCGGCGCCGGCGCGCGGCGGCGGCCAGGCCGCGGCAGACCGGGAAGTGGGACTGGATGTGCACCACGTCGGGGGCGACTTCGTCCAGCAGGCGCGCTGCTGGCCGGGCTACCTGCCACGGCACGCACACGCGGAACGTGGGATGAAACGGGGTGCGGTGGGACACGAGCCGGTGCACCATGAGCCCCTTCTCCAGAGTGCTGCCCGGACCGCTCTCCCTCGCCGGGCAGATCACATGCACCTCGTGCCCACGGCCAAGCAGCCCGGTGGCAAGCCGGTGGGTGAAGTTCGCCGCGCCATTGACATCCGGCAGGTAGGTGTCCGCGCCGATGACGATGCGCTGGCGTCGGAGGCGAGGTCTGTTCATGACGGACTCCAAGTCGTGGTGCAGGCCGGCCGAATGGGTGCCGATCTGGGCGAGGTGAGGAAAGGGGACGGAACGGGTGATGTGCAGCACCCCCACCACAGCCACGGCCGAACAGGTCGTCGACAGCCCGGTCGCGGCCCGGCAGCCTGGGCGCGTTGTGTGAGCCAGAAGCCAGTGAGCCCGGCCAGCATCAGCCCGGCGAGGGTGGCGCACAGCGGGCCGCTGAAGCCGTGCGCGGTGAACTCCTCGCCCGCGGCCCGCATTCCCACGGACACAGAGCCATATGCAGCCCCGGCGCCAACGGCCTGCGCCACACACCGCCGGTCGGGCAGCAGCCGGGAAAGCCCGCGGCCCACAGTTGGGCGGGCCGCCCCGCCTCGGCGAAGGGCGCCTGCAGCCGCCTCGTGTTGCAGGCGCGCCCCCGCCGCACAGCAGCAGGCGCCCAGCACGGCCAACACGACGGCGAGCGCGGCCACCACCGGCTCCGACCCGGCAGCGCGGCGGCAACACGCCATGCAGCCGTCGGCCGGCGCCATCGCCAACCAGAACATGCGCTTCTGCGGAGACGCCGTACTGGTCGGCCCCGGCAGTGTATGACGGAAGGGGCAGTGCCGTGTCAATCGAGCCAATGCTCCGTCCGCCGCCCGGCCACCGGGTTTACCTCACTCTTGCCTGGGAACGACCGCACCGCTGGGGGCGCTTGGCGGGCGGTCTGGGCCAGCGGTGACCGCCAGTCAGGCCCGGGAGGCCGGTGGCGTGAGCCCGCCGGTCCTCCTTGCTCCCGCAACGGCCGCACCGGAGGTTGCACTCCGGGTTCAGCACGGCAGGTGGTTAGTCGCGCTTCGGTGGAGCTGGCACGAGTCTCACCCACGCGGCCTTGCCGCTGTGGTGGTCGGCGAGGCCCTCCGCCCTTAGGCCGCTGACCCGAAGCGAGAGGAAACGCCATGTGCAATGACCCCGAACAGATCCGCCAAGAGATCGAAACCACCCGGATGGAACTGAGCACCGACGTGGACGCCCTGACCTACAAGGCCAGCCCGCGTCGGATGGCGACGGACCGGATCGACCACGCTCGTGGCCGCTTCAGCCGATCAAGGACAAGGTGATGGGCATCGCCACGAAGGCCCGCCATGACGGCGGCGCCTCGGCCGCCGAGGCCGGCCACCGCCTGTCCGACACCGCCCACCAGGCCTCCGGTGCGGTATCCGGTGCCAAGGACCGGGCGCCGCACGGGGCCTCGTCCGTCGCCCACCAGGCCTCTGGTGCGGTATCCGGTGCGAAGGACCGGGCGTCGCACGCGGCCTCGTCCGTGGTGCATCAGGCGCAGACGATGCCGCAGATGACCCGGGAGCGGGCCGAGGGGAACCCGCTCGCCGTCAGCTTGATCGCCCTCGGCGTCGGGTGGCTGGCCTCGTCACTCATCCCGCCCAGCCGGGGGCGAGCAGCAACTCGCCCAGCAGGCGAAACACCAGGCGATGCAGCACTCCGGGCAGCTCAAGCAGCAGGCTGGCCAGATGGCTCACCAGGTGCAGGGCAACCTCCGCCAGTCAGCACAACAAGCCGCGAAATCTGTGATGTCGACAGCGGGCGAGAGCGCATCCGCACTCCGGCATCAGGGCGCAGAGGCCGCGGTTGCGTCCAGGGGGCAGGCACGCGAAAGCCGAGACGACTTCCGCTGACCCTTGCACCCAAAGCCGCGGGCAAGACTGAGCGTTCGGCTTCGTCGACGCCGCCAGGAGGTACCATCATGACCTGCGCGGTGATGGTGACTGCGGAGGCGACGGCGATCAGGAGGGCTTCGCGGTGGACCGCAGGCGGTCCTCGTGGCAACAATTGCCCACCTCGGAACTCCGGGTGCCCGGGGCGACGTGCTGGCGGCGGCTGGCCCCCGCGCGGGAGGCATCGCATCCGCCGCTCCACAACTGGTTAACGAATGGACAGTTCATGCCCCCCTGCCACCCGGCCAGCCCTACGCTGGGTGCCGACGGGGCGGCAGACGCCGTAAGGTCGAGCGGGGGGTTGTTCGCCGCCCCGTCGCCCACTCTCGGGAAACCAAGTCGGATGCCCCGTCTGGCAGGCAGAGCAGCAGGTTAAGGCCCTTCCTCATGTAGCTGACCATGCATGATTGCCGCTCATGAGCCCGAGAGACCTTGGGTGTGCGCGCACTCCAGAGCGCGCCGCTCCCGGCTCCAGTCTCACTCACGGCCGCCCCTCCTGACCCTGAAACTGCACCTCACCCGTCGGCCGAGAAGTACAGGGTGCATGTTCATGCAAGTCCGCCGATTAGGTGCACGCGCTCCGGCTGGCGAGCCGGACAATCAGGACCATGCCGACACGTTGGATTCAGGAGGCAGTCATGCCACGCAGAAGAAACTCCACCGCTCGGCCCGCGCTCATCCTTGCCTTCGCGGCCGGGGCGTTGACCGGGGCGGCGAGCGCGCTGACGCTGCGACGCCGGCGGCAGGAGGGCGGGATCCCGCCGAGTGATGTCGCCGACCAGCTGGGCGAGACCGCCGTCCCGTCGCTGGGCGGACCTTTCGACGGCCCCGCGCAGGAATCGATGACCACGCCAGCGGTGCAGCACGGCTGACGCCGTCGGTCCCCAGGTAGCGCTGCGGCGGCCAATCGATCGTCGTCGGCGCGTCGGACATTCCCGCGTGTGAGAGAATTGAGGGTCCTCATGGCAGCAGAAGACTCCAGCGGCAGCCCTGGCGCTGCATCTGCTGACACACCGGCCGCTGAGTTGGTGCAGCGTGCCACGGAACAGATCACCCGGCTGGTGCGCGACGAGCTGACGATGGCCCGGGCGGAGATGACCGCGAAGGGCAAACGCGCAGGCGTCGGCGCCGGGTTACTCGGCGGCGGCGCCACGCTCGGTCTCTACGCCGGCGGCGCCCTCGTCGCCACGGTCGTGCTGGCCCTGGCCTCGATCATGCCCGACGCGCTGGCCGCCCTGATCGTCACCGTCATCCTGTCCATCGCCGCCGCCATCGCGGCCCAACGCGGCAAGAAACAGGTCTCCAAGGCCATGCCCGCCACACCGGCAGAAACCAGGGACAGCGTACGCGCGGACACCGAAACGATACGCGGCGCAGTGAGTCGGAGGCAGCCATGAGCACGCCAGCGGGAAGCAGCGACCCGGACGAGACCCGACGCGACATCCAACAGACGCGCGAGCAGCTCGGCGAGACCGTCGCTGCCCTGGCCGCCAAGACCGACGTCAAGACTCGCCTGCGCACCAAGGCCACCACCACCGGCGGACTCCGACAGCGTGTCACCCAGGCCAGCCAGTCGGCGAAGACCAAAGCGACCCAGATGAGCCGCACAGTGCGGCAGAAGGCACTCCAGCGCGCCAAGGCGGTCAAGCAGAAAGCCCAGCACCCCACCAGCGCGGTACACGGCTCGGCGAAAGCCAGCGCGCAGACCACCGGTAAAGCCAAGTCGGCCCTGGTCACCTCAGCCCGCACCTCGACGGCCAAGATCGGCAGCCGGGTGCGCGCGAAACCGGTACCGGTCCTGGCCGCCGCCGGCGCCGCAGCCACCGTCGCCGTCGTGGTCTACCGACGCCGCCGGCCGAGGTGACCAGCCCGCCGCACGGCCGCGACAACTGAAGACATCTCAGGAGCGACCGGTGGCATCTGTATGGCCAAGGCGGTCGAGAGGATCATGGTCGGCCTTGGATCCCAGCGGCATCTATCGGCAGTGACGCCCGCGCCGGGGAGTGTCGTGAAAACGGCTCTGGCACAGAAACGGTGGTGGGTCGGGCCTGACTGGCCGGTCGTGGTGGGGCCTCCTGGCGTCGGTGTGGCTGCGACCTGATCAAGACCGTGTTCCCGCAGTTGTCTTCGCTGGTCATCGATCGGGTGGTTGATCAAGGGCTGGTCTTGCGGGTCCTCGCCCGCGCCGGGGAGTGTCGTGAAAACGGCTCTGGCAGCAGGTACCCGCGTTGGCGCAGCGGTGGGCGCGGCGGACCCGTCAGCTGACCGCACTGGTCGCGGAACTGGCGGTGGTCGTGGCCGGCGTGCCGGAACGGCCGTGCTGGCCCGGCTGGGTGTGCGGATCTCTCGGACCGCGGTGCTGCGGGTGATGATGGCGTTGCCGAGCTCGGTCGGGCCGGCGCCAGCGGTGTTGAGCGTGGACGACTTCGCGCTGCGCCGCGGCCGCCGTTATGCAACCTTGTTACTCGACGCGGTCACCCATCGCCGCGTTGACGTGCTGCCCGATCGCAAGGCCGCCACCCTGGCCGCCTGGCTGCGCGAGCACCCAGAAGTCGAGGTGGTCTGCCGCGACGGATCCGCGGCCTACGCCGAGGCGATTCGCGACGGCGCACCGCAGGCGGTGCAGGTCAGCGACCGGTGGCATCTGTGGCACAACCTGGCCAAGGCGGTCGAAAAGGTTGTGGTCGCGCACAGTGGCTGCTGGCACCAGAACCCACCACACCGGAACCGGCCGCTGGATGAACGCACCCGCCAACGGCACGCCGCCGTGCACGCCCTGCTCGACCAAGGCGTCGGCCTGCTGGAATGTGCCCGCCGGCTGGGCTGGGCACTGAACACCGTCAAGCGCTACGCCCGCGCAGCCATCGCCGAAGAACTGCAGCGTCCGCCGCGCTACCGGCGCGCCATCCACGCCGACCTTCGCCGCCACTACAACATGCCGTTCTTCGACGGGCTGTACACCAACTGGGAGGACTTCCGCCGTGACCCCGCGCGCGTGGCCCCAGGTCCGGCGTGCACGAATGGCATTTCGCCCCGTCGTCGCGCTTCGAACGACATCTGGTGTCCTGGCACGTTCTCGCCCAGGGCGGGGTTGCGGTTCGCGGACCCGTCGTAGCCGACTTCGACGTGTACACGGACTGGCCCGCGCTGGCGGAATCCACGCGACGCAACCTCATGGAGTACTGGGCACCGTGGTCGCGGCGTCACGCTCGAGGTTTCGCCGGCCTCACCCCGTCGGCTGCATGCTGGGGAGCGCTCGGCGTCAGCCGGCTACGGCACACCCTCGCCGCCGGGCGGGTCACCTCGAAGACCGACGCAGCGACCTACGCGCTCGATACGTACAGCCCACGGTGGCACCGGATCATCCGGGAAGCGCTGCGAATCCGCGTCGGCGGTACGCGGTTCTACCGCAACCCCTGGCGGCGCCGTGCAGACCTCAACGGCTTCATGACCGAGGTGCTGCACGAGTAGGAGATTGGGGCCGCTGGAGCCAGCACGCCCTCGCCCGGAGTCGGCCCAACGCGCTCAACCTGCGCCACAATTGCCTCAGGGGCTTGGTCGGTGCCGGTCGTCATTACTCGGACGACGATCCGAGTTGCAGGGGTCCCTCTGCGCGGCTGTAGCTGATGGTGTGAGCGACCGTCGTGGTGACCCGGCCCTTACTTCGGCCGGCGTATGCCTCGGGAGCTTGCGCACGCGCAGGGCCGGGGCCCGAGGGGGTGTGGTCATTCAGCCGGGCGGGAGGGTTCGGCCGCATCGCGCGCGGCTTCTTCAAGTTGAAGGAACTCGTCGATGACCCGAGCGAGGCTCTTCCTGGATCTGGGGTTCAGCTTTTCGAAGGACCTGGCCATCACCCGCGCCTCCCGGCTTGCCGCTTCGGGCTCGTCGTCGCCGAGGAGGTAGCCCGCGGGAACGTTGAAGAACTCGGCGAGAGCGCGCAGCGTGGTGGCTTTGGGGTTGATGCGAGGTGACCGCAGGAGGTTGCGGATGCCTTCGGCGGTGATGCGGTGTCCCCGTGCCGTGAGCGCGCGAGCGACTTCACCCTCCGTGTAGGGCGGTCGGTCTTCGCCGGAAGCTTGGAAAAGCTCCCGGAGCCGAGTTTGGATCAGCCGGGAGGTGACGTCCTCGGCCTGGTCAGCAGGCCTGTCACTCACAAAGCCCTCCCAACTGTGGTTGGAACCCTGCGAACTGTGGTTGACGCGAGTGGTGATCCGTGCTTAGCTCTCGGTATCGCCTCGGCAACTGCGGTTCGGATAGTTCGAACTGAAGTTGGTTGGAGCGTAGCGGATCGGGGAGCTATGCGCGATAGGCGCCCCGGCCGCGGGCGACGACTGCCAGAGGGGGACGTGTCGTCGCTCCGGGCGCATGTGTCATCTGCCCGCCATGCCTCGCGGCAGCACCGCCTGACCTGGCCTGCGTCGCCCTGACGCTGCCCGCTGCCGCGCGCCTCGTCGAGAGGCGAAGGGGAGGGGCCGGATGACCATGCCGCCCCGGAGTGAGGGCTCTGCCGCGGGTCCCCCATCCCCCAGAGCTAATCCGCGTGACCCGAGACGGCTCCCTGCCGGCGCGCCCATCGCAGGTGGAGACAAGGAGATGCAGCAGTGGTCAAACTACGACAAGCCGACGCGGCCAGGGGCGCCTGGGGAACAAACCGGCGACGGGCGTCGCGCGTCACCAGACGACACCGCAGCAGCGTGCGGACCAGAGGCGCCGAGCTGCCGTTGACCACCGCCAGGCGGAGCTTGCAACGGCTGCGCAGCGACATCGAGGTTCTCGTCAACGCGGCGGGCCGCGAGACCACCCCGTCGCGGCGGGCGGCACTGGTGGACGTCCATCACCAGCTGCGCTTGCTCGGTCAGCGTGTCAACGCCGCGCTCGGCGCGCCGTCCGTGAAGGGCGAGAAGCCGCAGCAGCGCTGAAGCGGGTGTTCGCATAGCGCTACCTCAGGTGCGCCTCCGGCGACACCGGTGCGGTCGGGTTCCGATCCGGGGCAGGTCCCCGGCGGCGACCCTACGAGGCCGCGACACCGCAGTGCCGCGCCCGGGAGGTGTAGCCCAGCGCCCGCATACCGCAGTCCGACGAATCTACGGCGAGGAATGGGGTCCACGCATGCTCTCGGAACAGTCTCATCAGTCACGCTGGGCGGCGCCGGGCCGTGTACGGCGTCAGCGCCGCCTCGGTGGCACTGCCCGACACCGCCCGGCATCTCCACGCCACCGGCGCGACGCTGGCGTGGATCCTCACCGCCTATGCCGCGGGCGTCGGCGTCGGTGCGGTCACCGCCGGGCGCCTCGCCGATTCGAGAGGCAGCCGTCCGGTCCTGCTTACTGCCGCGACTTTGCTGATATCCGGCGCTTTGGTGTGCGCTGTGTCGCCCACGCTGGCGACCGTGGTCACCGGCCGCGTCCTGCTGGCGGTGGGGTCGGGATCGGTCATCGCCACCGCGCTCACCAGCACGGCACAGTTGCCCACCGGTCGCCGACCGGCGGCGCTGGCCGCTTTCGGCGCCTGCCTCGCCGGGTTCTCCGCCACCGCCCCGCTGGCCGGCGCGATAGCGGCGCACTGGTCCTGGCGGCGCTGGCCCTGCCCGTGCTAACGCTGGCCGCGGTTCCCCTGTGCTGGCCCCTCACCGCCCACGCGCCACGATGAGATCGGGTGGATTGGCCTGCCGCGGGTCTGCTCGCGGTCGTCGCAGCCGGACTGCTGCTGACCGCGCAGCACGCCACCGGGCAGGCAGGCGCGAGAACCACCGTGATCGGCGCTGCAACTACGGCAGCCGCCGCTGCCAGCCTGGCGATGCGTCAGCGGACGCATCCCGATCAGCTCCTCGGTCGGCACATCATGTCCGCCCGATGGTTCCGGCGCGCCGCGACCACCGGCGCGAGCGTGTACGCGGGCCTGTTCGCCGGCCTACTTCTGCTGCCCGGCGCGGTAGTCGGGGCGGCGCTGGCCTGGACTGCCGCACGATTGGCACGTCGGCTGCCCGCCGGGCGTGTGCTGGCCGCGGTGAGTCTGTTGCTGGTCGCGGCCCTGTGCTACGCCGCCGCTGACCTGCGGACCTGGCCGGTCGCGGCGGCTAGCACGGCGCGTTCACCGCCTCAGCCGTCGCGCAGACGCTGCTCACCGCGCTCACCACCGCCCACACCGCCGTCGGGGTTCGTGGCGGTGCTGTCGGCCTGCTCAGCCTTGTGCTCTTCTCGGCGGCGGCTGCGGTGCCGCCCTGTGCGCTGCCCTGTGGCAGGCCGGGGGGCCGACTACCGCGCTCACGGTCATCGCCGTCCTTCCGGCGGTCGGTGCCGCCGTAGCCTGGCCGACGAGGCATGACGGCCGGCAGATGGGATAGGCGCTCGGACGCGGGCCGGGTGCGGCAGCGTCAGTCTGCCGCACCCGCCGGCGGGAATCTCGCACCCGATGTGCGAGGTCCGTGGACATCAACCCCTCCACCCAAGCGAAGGAAGCCGGATGTGGACATTAGCGCTCGTGACGGAGGTCGCCGGCCGTCCAGCGACCAGCCCTGTTCCCAAGCCAACCGGCACTGCAGCGGCTTGAATGGTGGTG
Organism: Micromonospora sp. GCM10011541; assembly: GCF_042650725.1. Taxonomy (NCBI): domain Bacteria; kingdom Bacillati; phylum Actinomycetota; class Actinomycetes; order Micromonosporales; family Micromonosporaceae; genus Micromonospora; species Micromonospora sp. GCM10011541. Next base: position 17,183 of record NZ_JBHSBP010000089.1, on the reverse strand, counting down.
TGCGGGTCAGCAAGGACGGGCGGAGTTGGCGCATCGGCGCCGCTGACGATGTGGACTGGATCGCCGGTCACACCACTGCCGGTATCTCGATCACCACCGCCATCCCGGCCATCTTCGACGCCTACGCCACCACGTACCAGGCCGACGACGTCACCGCCGCCACCTACGAGCACGCCCTGGTCGATGACCTCAGCACGCACACCGCCGACCAGCCGTGGTGGCTGGCTTACCTCGACACCGGCGCCCACGACGTCGTCTTCCCCCGTGCCCCCAGGGTGTCGCTTTACTGGAACTGGCCGTACGTGCTGGTCGAGGCTGGCCCCGAGCAAGCCCTCACCTGGCGGACCGGTCACATGCGCCACGGCCGCGGGTCGCTACCCGACCTGTTCTTCCCCGCCGACCGATCATGGCTGGTCTCCGCACTCTGGGACGACACCTGGACCTGCGTCGGCGGCCCGGAACCGCTGATCCGCACCCTTCAAGGCGACTCTGTGGCCAACGCCCGCCGGATCCGACCCGACGAAGACGCGCTGCCACCGGGGCTGACCCGCGAGTGACATCCAACGCTCAAGCCCATCGCGCCACCACCTCTGCCGGTCAAGCTGGGGACCAGCAGTCTCCTGCCAAGCCTCGCGTGATGCAGGCAAGCCACCGACACAGGGACACTTCGATATTCAGGTCAGCCGGCGTTTCCCTGTCAGCCTCCAGAGGAAGTAGCCCTTGAGGCAGGCTCTGAATGACCTCGGCGACCGCTGGTGCCCCGCGCCTCGCCGCCATGCGTGGCCGGCTGGGTAGGGTGGGTGGCTGTTCGCGTCCCGTGGGAGGAAGACGATGACCGTGCAGCCATCCCGGCCCACGTTCGGCTTGGACGACTTCGGGCTGGACGACCGGATGCGGCTGTTCGGTTACGTCACGGCGGAGAACCGGTTCGCCTACCTGTGGCTGCTGCGGGCCTTCGACTCGGCGCGGTCCAGCTACCACGTCGTGCTGCACACCGCTGACGTGGCCGCGGCGCTGGCGGCGCTGCACGAGGCAAACGCGGACTGCCCGGATCCGGCCCACGTGGAGTTGCCGCGGCTGCTCGACGCCCTGGTGGACTGGGGCGTGCTCGACCGGGGGCAGGACGGTTCCCGGGCCACGACGCTGGCGGAGTACCGCAACCGGCACTCGGTGTACCAGTTCACCGAGGCGGGCTATCGGGCCCATCGGGCGGTGGAGGCGGTGTTGTCGGCGAGCATGGACGACTCGACGCTGTCCCGGCTGGTCTTCGCCGATCTCCTGGCGGACCTCAACGCCCTCGCGTCGGCCAACGAGGCCGGTGACGCGGAGGAGGTGTACCGCAAGTTCAACCGGCTGGACCGGGCGTTGGCCGACATCGCCGAGCGGGCCGCCCGTTTCTACCACATGTTGGGCGATCTGGGGCGGACCAACGACGTGCGGCCGGAGGCGTTCCTCGCACACAAGGACGCGCTGCTGGCCCACCTGCGGGACTTCCACGACGAGTTGCAGCGATACACCCCCCGGCTGCGCGCGGCGGTGCACGAGGTGGAGGCGACCGGGCTGGACCGGCTGATCGAGGCCGCCGCCGAGGCCGACGAGCGGCTGTTCCACACCCCGGTGCAGCGGCTGGATGACTGGCGGCGGCGCTGGGCGGGGCTGCGGTCCTGGCTGGCGCCGCCAGGACCGGAGCAGCTCAGCGAGGCGGACCGGTTGTCGGACGCCACCATCGCCGCGATCGGTGACGTCCTCGCCCTGTTGCGCCGGGTGACCGAGGCTCGCCGTGGTGGGGTGAGCCGGGAGTCGCAGCTGCGGCACCTGGCCGCGTGGTTCACCCACACCGGCACCCAGGAGGCCGCGCACGCCCTGTTCGACGTGGTGTTCGGTCTCGGCGCTCCGCGTCACGTCGGGGTGGCGCACCCGGATCCGGAGGCGATCGCGAGCCGGCTGTCGTGGTGGGAGGCGCCGGCGGTGGAACTGTCCCGCACCCTGGTGGCCACCGGCCGCGCACCCGGGCAGGGTCGGGGTCGGCCGGCCCGGCTGGACCGGGTCGACGACCGTCGGCACCGGCTGCGCGGCGACCAACTCGCCCGGGAGCGCCGGTTGGCCGACGCGGCGACGGCGCTGGCCGCCGAGGGCGTCGACGATCACCGGTTGGATGGGTCGCAGACCCAGGTCCTGCTGCGCCTGCTCGACATCGCACTGGCCGCCCGGGTCGGGGGCAGAGCCGTGGTGCCGCTGGCGGCCGCCGCGCACGGCGTCCGGCTGACCCTCACCCCGACGCCGGGGCGGTTCACCACGGTGCGCACCGCCGAGGGCCGGCTGCATCTGGACGGGTACGCGCTGACGGTCACCGCCGCGCAGCACACCGCGGTCCGCCGCCCTGAACTGGTGTCGGCGTGACCGCGGAACCGGGTGCGCTGCGGCCGGCGGTCCACCGGTTCGCCGTCGACGTCCCGGAGTTGGAGTTGGCGGACTACCAGCGCGCCGTACGGCTGGTCCTGCGCCACCCGCTGATCACGGCGACCTGGCCCGACGAGCGGACGCTGCCCCGGGTGCGGCGGTTCGCCGCCACCCTTCGTCGGGATCTCGCCGAGGCGTTCGGGTACCGGCTGGAGCTGCACGGTGCGACCGCCCGGCTGGTGCGGGCGAAGGACCAGCTCGACGGCACCCAGCCGGCGGTGTCCCGCACCGGGCGGCCGTTCGACCGGCAGCGCTACGCGTACCTGGCGTTGTGCCTGGCGGTGCTGGGCCGCGCCGGGATCCAGATCACCCTCAGCGAGTTGGCCGACTCGGTGGCCGGTGACGCGAACCGGATCACCGGCCTGGGGCTGGATCCGGACCACGGCCCGGATCGGCGGGCATTCGTGGACGCGGTCGGCTGGTTGGAGGAGCGTGGCGTGCTCCGGCTGGCCGACGGCTCCAGCGCCGCCTGGGCCAGCGACCCCGGGGCCGGTGAGGCGCTGTACGACGTGGCGCGGGACGTGGTGTTCGCGCTGTTCCGGCCGACCCGGGTGGTGCAGCACGTCGACTCGGTGGCGGCGCTGCTCGACCGGGCGATGACCACCAGCGGTAACGCCGAGCGCCGGCAGGCGGCCCAGACGGCCCGGCGGACGGTGGTGGAGTCGCCGGTCGTCTACCACGCCGACGTCGATCCGATGGTCGCCAACCATTTGCGCGGTTCGGCGCTCGCCACGGACGTGGCCCGGTTGACCGGTCTGCGGGTGGAGCGGCGGGCCGAGGGGGTGCTGCTGGTGGACACCGCCGGGTTCACCGGGGAGCGGTTCCCGGGCACCGGGTCGGTGGCGCAGGCCGCGGTGCTGCTCGCGGTGGAGATGGCCGACCGCGTGGTGGACCCGGACGGCCGTCGGGTCAAGCGCCTCGCCCCGCCGGACGGGTACGGCCGGCAGCAGGCGCTGGTGGGCCAGATCGACGCCGGCCTGCCCACGTCCACCCTGGTGCGCCTCGACGACACCGACCTGACCGAGCCGTGGACCGCCGGGGACGAGAACTGCCCCGACGAGGCCGACGGAGCCGGCCGGTTGCCGTTCGTCACCGACAGTTTCCTGCGTACCGCCGTCGGCGAGATCCTTGCGCGGTACGGGACCGCGTTCGGGGCCCAGTGGCACGCCGACCCGGACCGGTTGCGCGCCGAGGCGGTGGCGCTGCTGGAACGGTTCGGCGCGGTCACCGTCGTGCCGGGCGGGGTGCTCGTCCGGCCACTTGTCGGTCGTTACCGCCACACCGTCGCCGCGGTCAAGCCCCGCGCCGCCACCGAAACCCTCTTCTGACCTCGGGAAGTTGATCGTGATCGAGCAACGTGCGATGCGCCGGTTCGCCCCCACCCGCGCCGGGATCATCAACCTGTGGGACTACCGCGACGAGGAGTTCCTGTTCGTCGACGGGTGGCTGGTGCTGCGCGGGCCCAACGGCTCCGGCAAGACCAAGGCGCTGGAGGTGCTGTTCCCCTTCGTCCTCGACGGGCGGATCGAACCCCGCCGGCTGAACCCGTTCGCCAGCGAGGACCGGACGATGAAGTCGAACCTGCTCTACCGGGGGCAGGAGGTCACCCACGCGTACGTGTGGATGGAATTCGGCGACGGCGAGCAGTACGTGACGCTCGGCATCGGGTTGCGGGCACACCGGCACGTCGACCGGGTGACCCGCTGGCACTTCGTGGTCGACGGTCGGGTGGGGGTGGACTTCTCCCTGCTGGACGCCGACGACCGGCCGCTGAACCGCCGCGACCTGATCGACCGGTTGGGTGCCGACGCGGTGCGGGACTCGGCGGAGGACTACCGGCACCTCGTCGACGCCCGGCTGTTCGGCCTCGGTCCGGCCCGCTACGAGCAGCTGTTGGATCTGGTGCTGACCCTGCGTAAGCCGCAGCTGGCCAAGGACCTCAACCCGGTCGAGCTGTCCCGCACCCTGCAACGGGGGCTGCGCCCGGTCGAGGACCACCTGCTGGTGGAGGCCGCCCGTTCGTTCGACGACATGGAGACGGTCGCCCGTACCCTCGAAGGGCTGGTGGCGGCGGACGGCGCGACAGCAGGGTTCCTGGCGGTCTACTCGACCTACCTGCGCACCCACGCCCGGGCCGCCGCCGACACCCTGACCGCCCGACGCGACGCGGTCGCCACCCGGTCGACCGCACTGGCCGACGCGCGCCGCGCGGCCGACGCGGCGGCCGAGGCGGAGTCCGCGGCAGGCACGCGGCTGCGGGCCGTCGAGGGCGAGCCCGGACGGCTCCGCGCCCACCTCGACAGCCTGAAGGCCTCGGCGGCATACCAGTCCCACGAGCAGCTCGCCGACCTGGAACGGCACGTACACGACCTGGCCGAGGCGGCCGAGCGGGCCGGCGGGACCGTTGCCGCCGAGGAGACGGCGGCGGCCCGGCGGCGTACCGAATGGGAACGGGCGATGGTGGCGACCCGGGACGCGCGGGCGGTGGCCGACCGGCTCGCCGCCGAGCTTCTGCTCGACGCCGAGACGGCCGGGATCACCTGGAGCGCCGATGACGTCGCCCCGGACGACCTGGCGGCCCGGATCACCGCCCGGGTCGCCGCGCGCCGCGACGACGTGCGTGCCGTCCGCGAACAGGTGGCGCGGCACGCACAGGCCGAACGCGACCACTCCCGGGCCGCCGCCGAGGCGGCCGGCGCCACGGCCGCCGCATCCGACGCCGAGCAGGACGAGCGGAGCGCCGAGGACGCCGTCGCGCAGGCCCGCGAGCGGCTGCGTGCCCAGCTCGGGCAGTGGACGCAGGGCAACGCCGGGCTGCTGGCCGACATCGCGCGGCCGGAGCTGGCACGTGCGTTGGCCGCCGTCGTGGACACCACCGGCGAGCCGGGCGCGCGGACCCTGCGGGAGGTGTACGCGGAGGCCACCGCCGCCGCGGTAACCCGGTGGCGGGACCGGCTCGCGGCGCTGGCGGCGCACCGCGCGGCGCTGGCCGACCGGCGCGCCGAGGTGGCCGCCGAACGGGACCGGATCGCCGCCGAGCACGACGACGCGCCGCCCGTCCCGGTGACCCGGCAGGCGACACGCACCGGCCGACCCGGCGCGCCGCTGTGGCGACTGGTCCGCTTCGCCGACGAGGTGACCGGCGCGGACGCGGCGGCCATCGAGGCGGCGCTGCACGCCGCCGGGCTGCTGGACGCCTGGCTGCATCCGAACCCGGAGGCCACGGCGACCGCGCTGGCCGGCGACGACCTGGACGGCTACCTGCTGCCACTCCCGCCGCACCGGCGGCCGACCGGAGCCACCCTCGCCGACGTGCTGATCCCCGAGGAGCAGGACGACGTGCCCGCCGGGCGGATCATCGAGGTGCTCGCCTCGGTGGTACTGGCCGACCCGACATCCACTGAGGTGGGCGCCGCGCCGGTGACGGTCGGGGTCGACGGTCGGTACGCCCAGGGCGTCAGCCTCGGCCGGTTCACCAAGACCTCCTGCGAGTACATCGGCGCGACCGCCCGGGCGGCCCGCCGCACCGCGCGAGTCGCCGAGTGCGACCGGCAGCTGGCGACCATCGACGCCGACCTCGGCGCGGTGGACCGCGACCGCGCGTCCGTCGAGGCGCTCCTGGCGGCGGTGGACGCGGCCGCCGCGCAGCTGCCGGCACCCGCACCGGTCCACGCGGCGCTGCGGGAGCTGGACCGGGCGGCCGCGACGCTGCGCGCCCGGCAGGAGGCCAGCGCCGCCGCCGCCGCACGGCTCGACCAGACCCTGGCCGAGCGGTCCGCCACGTCGGCCGCCCTGCGGCGGACGACGGCGGAGCGGTCGCTGCCGGTGGACCGGCTCGACGACACCGCCGAGGCGGTGGACCGCTTTGAGAAGCGGGGCGTACGACTGGAGAGCGCACGGCCGGCCGCCGCGCGCGCCGCCGAGCAGGAGGACCAGGCGCGGCAGCGGCACGATGAGGCCGTCGACCGGTTCACCGCCGCGCAGGACACCGCCCGTACGGCCACCTCCCGGCACCGGGACAAGGCGGAGGCGTACCGGACGCTGCGCGACAGCGTGGGCGCCGACGCGGAACGGGTGCTGGCCGACGTGGCCCGCACCGCCGACCGGATCACCGAGGCGGAGCAGGCCGTCGAACAGGCCCGCACCCAACTCGGTGCCGCCCGGGAGCGGCGGGCAGCCGCGCTGACCCGGGTGGAGTTGGGAGAGCAGGCCGTGACTGCCGCCGTCACCGAGGCTCAGCACGACGCCCAGCGGCTGCGCCCGTACGCCCAGCCGGACCTGCTGGGCCTGCTGCGCTGCCCCACCGACCTGCGCTGGCCGACGCAGACCCCGGGCGACGAGCTGCATCCGCAGGTGGCGGCCCTGCACGAGGCGATCCTCACCGCCACCCGGGAGTTGAACCCCACCGAGACGTCACTCAAGCAGAGCGCCACCCGGCTCACCACGGCGCTGACCGAGCTGCAGGCACAACTGCCCGCTGCCGGCCTGGATCACCGGCCCGAGTGGGACACCGACGACGGGGTGATCGTGGTCCGGGTCGCCGACGAGCAGGGCCTGACCCCGGTCGCCCACTTCGCGGACCGGATCGCCCGCGAGCGCCGCGACCAGGAGCAACTGCTGACCGACTCCGAGCAGCGAGTGTTGGAGGACGCCCTGCTCGGGCAACTCGCCCGGCAGATCCACCACCGCACCATCGAGGCCCGCGACCTGGTGGCGGCGATGGACAGCCAGATGCGGGCCCGCCGGATGTCCTCGGGGCTCACCGTCGGCGTCGGCTGGCGGCTCGCCGACGACCTCGACGCCGAGCAACGCGACGTCTGCAAGCTGCTCGAACGCGACCCGGCCCGGCTCGGGCCGGCCCAGCTCACCACGATGCGCCGGCACTTCGCCGCCCGGATCAAGACGGCGCGGGCGGCGGCGCCCGAGCGGCCGTACCGAGAACTGCTCGGCGACGTCCTCGACTACCGGCAGTGGCGAACGTTCGCGTTCACCCTGCACCGGCCCGGTGGCGGCACGGAGGCACTGACCCGGGCCCGGCACAGCCAACTCTCCGGCGGTGAGCAGTCGGTCTCCCTGCACCTGCCGCTCTTCGCCGCCGCCAACGCGCTGTTCGGCTCGGCACGGCCGGACGCACCCCGGCTGCTCGGGCTGGACGAGGCGTTCGCCGGGGTGGACGACACCGGCCGGGGTGAGCTGATGGCCCTGGCGAAGCAGTTCGACCTGGACCTGTTCATGACCGGCTACGACCTGTGGGCCACCCACCCGGCGGTCAGCGGCGCCGCCCACTACGACCTGTCCCACTCCGCCGTGGAACACGCGGTGTCCGCCGTGCTGCTGGTCTGGGACGGCTCGACCAACGTCGCCGACTTCGACGGGACGCTGGCTCGCGCGCTCGGCTCCCCGGAAACCCGCCGCGCCCCGGGCGGTCGCGACGAACCCGACCGTGCCGCGGTCCTGCTCGACCTCGCGGACGAATGACCGGCAGCCCTGACGAGCGTCCGTCGAGCCTGGTCGGTCAGGAACGGTTGGCTGGTCACGGCGCTTCGGCGGATCTGATCGAGCAGCCTGGCTGGCGGCGGTTACTGGCGGCCGCCCGGCGCAGCCTGGAACGCACCGGAGGTCAGCTCGACGCGACGGTGACGTTGGCCGCCCCCACCGACGACGAGCGTCTCGTGATCATCGGCATCACCGGTACCCACCGGTCCGCCACAGCGGCGCGGCTCAGCGTCCGCCTCACCGAGGTCGACGAGCACCTGCGGGCGGCGCACGGAGTGGGCCTGGCCGACGTGCTCACCGTGACGGCCCCGCTGCGCAACCGGCCGGCCGACCTGAAACGCGAGGCGGTGGCCCGCGACGCCGTCCTCGCCCTGGCCAACGACGGCCGGCACGCCGGCACTGCCTGGCACGCCGAATGGCTCGACGGCCTACGCCGCGACGGCACCCTGACCCGTATCGTCCGCACCGGACTGCCGTTCCAGGACGTGATCCGCGTACTGGACGCGCTGCCCGCGGCCGACGAACCGATGCCGGTCTTCGCCGACCGGGTGCTGGACGACACGAAGGCCCTCACCGAGGGGCCGCTGCGCGGGCTCGTCCTGCGTGCCGTCGCCGCGTGGCAGCAGACAGCGCTACCGGTCGACGGCGAGCAGGAACGGACACTGTGGGAATCGGTCGGACTGGTCCCGGACGACCTCGCCAGCCAGGTGCTGGTACTCAACATGCCGGCCACCGGCGGCCTGCTCGGGCGGTGGCTGACCGAGGCCGCCCAGGCGGGCGTACCGATGCGGGTCACCCTGCACCAGCTACGCCTGGCACCGCTGACCATGACTGGCGACGAGGTTCACCTCTGCGAGAACCCCGCCGTGCTACGCGCGGCCACCGCCGCGCTCGGGGCCCAGGCTCCGCCGCTGATCTGCACCGAAGGGGTGCCGTCGGTCGCCGTCCACACGCTGCTGCGCGCCGCTCCCGGGGCAGTGATCCGGTGGCGCAACGACTTCGACTGGACCGGCGTACGCCTGACGGCAGCGGCTCTCCAGCGGTACCCGAATGCGGTTCCGTGGCGGATGACAGCCGCCGACTACCTTCCGGCGGCCGGCACCGGCACGGCCCTTATCGGAACGCCCACCCGGACCCCGTGGGACGAGTCGCTGGGCGAGTCGATGCGGCGGGCCGGCCGAGCGGTGATGGAGGAACGCCTGCTCGACCAGCTTCTCGCCGACCTGCGTGCTGCCGGAGCCAGGTGACGGTCCGGCGGTGGCGACAGCGTGCCGTCGTCGGTCGACGGCCGCAGATCGAACACCAGGGACCCGCAAAACGAACATGGAGGTGCCGCAGATCGAAAACGCGCTGGTTGTCATGAGGGTTGCCCACACCGCGCCTGATCCCCCGCCGCGCCGCCGCGCAGGTCGATGCCGCGCTGGCCGACACCCGCGTCGCGCTGATCAACGGAGCACGACGCCGCCTTCGCACTCGGCCCCGACCTGCGGCACGAGTCGGACGTCTCAGAGCAGAGTGACCGTGTCGCGGCGGCGATGTAGCGGCGGCCGTGCGGCGCACGATCAGAATGGTGCGGGTCCGCGGCCTTCCAACGACACCAACACCTGCGTGGCGAGTAGCTTGCGTATGCCGGTGACGGCGACTGTCCCCACCCGATCGTAGGGCAGCTCCAATTGCAGCCCTTCGACTGCGTTGCGAAGGTCTGCCGTGATCTCGTCCGGACGGAACGTGCCGCCCCAGCCGTTGAGTCCTCCGCGCTGGTTGGTACTGAGGGAAGCCATGCCGGAGATGCAGGCGCCGTCGACCAGGATCAGCCTCGCAGGACCCGAGTAGGTCGTCGTCATAGTCATCAACCCTTCAGGATGTAACGCCGTGCATCCCGGGTCCCGGCTGTCTGACAGTCATCAGGAGGTAAGGCGTCGAGTCCGACCATGGTGTGCTCCACCTGACCGCGACCGTACGTGCCTCGACCGTCAGGGCGGCGGCGATGCGGAGTTCGGCTCGTTAGGGATAAGGGTCGATGCCTGCGTCTGTCTGGTTCATGAGCCAGAGGCGCGCCTTGGGCGAGCTGCCAGTCGGCCTTGGCAGACTGGCGCCCGAGGTCCGAATCGATCCAGGGAAGAGAACACGGGGGGGCAATGCCGAGCTGGCTCCACACCGAGCTGGCTGCCGATCAGACGATTTTCGCGGTGCCGTGGTATGCGCATGGAACGCCGAACGGCGGCCCGCTGAACCAGTCGGGCCGCCGCTCACAGAATGTGGATCAAAGCGGGCGGATGTTCTCCGCCTGCGGGCCCTTCTGGCCCTGGGTGATATCGAACTCCACCTTCTGGTTCTCGTCGAGGCTGCGGAAGCCGCTCGCCGAGATCGCGGAGAAGTGGGCGAAGACGTCGGCGCCGCCGCCGTCCGGGCTGATGAAGCCGAAGCCCTTGTCGGCGTTGAACCACTTCACGGTACCTGTAGTCATGTCTGCTCCTTCGCAGGCTGTCAGAGACCGCACTGTGCGGACCCTTACGCCGCCGCGTTGATCACCTGCGTCGAAACGACACGAAAAACGAAAGGCGCCTGGATGGGTTTCAGATGCCCCATCAGGCGCCGGAAAACGTCTACGGAAATCAAAACTGCAACTCGGCTACCGTAGCACATGATCCGTCGTCGATCCCATGGCGGTTAGTGGACCTGGCCACTCGTCTGCTTGCCACGCCGCGTGACCTGGGCATGCGCACCAACCTGGTCGCCCACCACGTCAAGGTCCTCACCGACGCCGGCCTCGTGGTCCGTGGCCGGTCCGGGCGACCGCCGCCGCACCTACCTGCCACTGCAGCCCGAAGCCCTCGCGAGACTGACCCCGGCGCCACTGACCGGCGTCGGTCGGGTGGTGTTCGTCTGCACCCGCAACTCCGCCCGCTCGCAGCTTGCCGCCGCCCTCTGGTCCGACCGCACCCACACCGCGGCGGCGTCCGCGGGGACGAAGCCCGCCGAGCGGGTTCATCCGCGCGCCGTCGCCGTGGCCCACCGGCACGGGCTGGCCCTGAATCGCCGCCCCCTCGGGCGTCGGGCGAGGCCACCGTGGCGCACGGGTGCAGGGTGGGTGGAGCGCCTGAGCTTCCACCCTCGGACCGGACACCCTGATACCTGGCAGTAGAGCCAGGAGCAAGGATGTCCAGGTGGCACGCCCCTCGCAGTACCCCGAACAGTTCCGCAAGGACGCCGTCGACCTCGTCCGGTCGTCGGATCGCCCGCTCCGGCAGATAGCCCGTGACCTGGGCGTCAACCATGAAACCCTGCGCGGTTGGGTCCGCGCGGCCGAGAAGCAGCCAGGCCGGGCCGCGCCGGCGGACCTGAGCGTCGCCGAGCGTGACGAGCTGCGCAAGCTTCGCGCGCGGGTCCGGGAGCTGGAGTTGGAGAAGGACATTCTCCGCAAGGCAGCCCAATATTTTGCCAAGGAGATGGGGCAATGACCCACCGCTACCGCTTCATCTCCACCCACCGCGCCACCTACGGCGTCCAGCGGATGTGCCGGGTCCTCAATATTCGCAGGCAGGGCTACTACGAGTGGCTCGAAGCTGCTCCCGCCCGGGCCGAACGCCGGCGCGCCGAGGACGATCTCGCCGCCGAGATCACCGAGATCCACACCGCGCACAAGCAGGCGTACGGGTCCAAGCGGGTCACCGTCGAGCTGCACCGGCGCGGCCGGCGGGTCAACCGCAAGAAGGTGGAGCGGATCATGCGCGAGCGTGGCGTCGTGGGCTGGACGCGGCGACGGCGCCGGAGCCTGACCAAGCAGAACGTCGCCGCGCCGCCGGCACCGGACCTGATCGGCCGCGACTTCACCGCCGCAGCGCCGGGTGAACGGTTCGTCGGGGACATCACCTACCTGCCCACCGAGGAAGGCTGGCTCTATTTGGCGACCGTCATCGATCTGCACAACCGGGAGGTAGCCGGGCACGCGATGGCCGCCCACATGCGTACCGACCTGATCAGTGCAGCCATCGACCTGGCCGTCCGGCGTGGCCTGACCAAGCAGAATGCGATCTTTCATTCGGACCGCGGATCGCAATACACGTCGGCCGACTTCCGCCGCAAACTCAAGGCCTGCAAGCTGCGGGCCTCGATGGGCAGGACTGGATCTTGTTTCGATAACGCCGCCGCCGAAAGCTTCTTCGCGACCCTGAAAACCGAGATCGGCACGAAGGTGTGGCCGACCCGCCACGCCGCCCGGCGAGCAGTGTTCGAGTACCTCACCTACTACAATCGTCACCGTCTACATTCGACCAACGGCTACCGCACACCGGTCGAGACCCGCATCGGGTATCGTCAGGACCACGCCCTCGCGGCATGAAACTCCGGTGTCCGGTCCCGGGGTGGAACCTCAGTCGAGTCGATGAAGGTCAACCCCGCCAGGTCCACCTCCACCGTCCCAGCTCGGGCGATGGCCTCGTGCAGCAGGTCGTCGAGCCGGTCCGCGCCCGACATGTCGATCTCACCGGACAGCGCCAGGACACTACGATCGGCACCGACGTCGACGCGCCAGTGCCAGGTCTGCTCCGTGGCCACTGTCACCCTTCCTCGTGCACGGTCGATCGGGGGCTCAGCTGCGCTGTCACCGAGGCGGTCGTTCCCGGTCCGGAATTGTCGATCATCAGCCCTTCGGTGAGCTGCTGTGCCAGCCACAGTCCCCGGCGGCCGACCTCCCCCGGCGACGGCAGGGCGACGGCCATCTCACCCAACCCGGGCCCGTTGTCGCTGACCTGGCAGGTCAGCAGGTCGTGGTGCTGCCACAGCCGCAGCTCGCCGCTACCCCCGCCATGGCGCACCACGTTGGTGACCAACTCGTGCACCGCCAACACGAAGTCCTCCAGCCCGTGGCCCACCAGACCTACCGTACGCCGATCAGTGGGCGTTCCTGTCGACTCTGGACCGACTCAGTCCCGGCGACGCCGAACGGATCGCCCGGCAGGCCAAGCAAGCCGTAACCGGTGCCGACGTCGCCACGATGAGCCGGTCCGCCGCGACCCAGGTCCACCCTCCGCTACCTCCGGTGGTCCACGCTCAGGCAGGCGCCGGGCTGAGCATCGACGCCAGACAGCTCACCCCCGCCGCACTGGCGACGTTCAAACACGCCGCCGCCATGGTCAACCCGAAGTTCTACGAGCTGCAGCGACTCCGCAAGTCCACCTGGGACACCCCACGCTTCATCCAGGGCTACGACCTCACCCTCGATGATCACCTGGTCCTCCCGCGGGGCCTGCGGCACACCATCGCCACGATCGTCGAGCGGGCCGGGTCGCGATTGGCTGTCACGGACGCACGAAACTCCGGGACCGAGATCGACACCGCGTTCACCGCCGAACTCACCGGCAAGCAGGCCAACGCGGTCGGCGCACTCCTCGCCCACGACGACGGGATCCTGGTCGCCCCACCGGGCTCCGGCAAGACCGTCATGGCCTGCGCCGTGATCGCCGAACGCAACACCTCCACCCTCGTCCTCGTCGACCGCAAAGCCCTCGCCGACCAGTGGCGCATCCGCATCGAACAGTTCCTCGGCATCAGGCCCGGTCAACTCGGCGGCGGCCGACGCAAGCTCACCGGCACCCTGGACATCGCGCTGCTGCCCTCCCTGGCGCGGCGCGACGACGTCGCCACCCTGACCCAGGGGTACGGGCACGTCATCGTCGACGAATGCCACCACCTCGGCGCCGCCGCGTACGAGCACTCGGTCAAGCGAATCGCCGCGCAGTTCTGGCTCGGCCTCACCGCCACACCCACCCGACGCGACGGCCTCGGCCAACTCGTCACCTGGCAACTCGGACCCGTCCGCCACACCCTGACCGACGAGGAACACGGCACCCTAGCGGCAGCGATGCACACCGACGCCGGACCCCGTCGAGCGCTGTTCATCCACGAGACCACATTCCAGCCCGGCGACGTCGACCTGGACGCGCCCGGCGCGCTCGCCGAGGTCCACCGAAGACTCGCCGTCGACGAGTCACGCAACGCTCGGATCGCCGATGATGTCGCCGTAGCCCTGACACGCGGTCGCAACTGTCTCGTCCTGACCCGACGGGTCGCCCAGGTCGAAGCTCTCACCGCTCTGCTCGCCGCACGCGGACACCAGCCGCTCGTGCTCCAAGGCGCGATGAACACCCGCGAACGGCGGACCATCGTTGACCGGCTCGACGGCGCCAAAGCCGGTGAGGGCCTGCTCGTCATCGGCGCCACACCGTTCATCGGTGAAGGCTTCGACGCCCCCGCCCTCGACACCCTCTTCCTCGCCGGCCCGATCTCCTACGACGGCCTACTCGTCCAATGCGCCGGCCGCGTCATCCGCGCCGCGCCCGGCAAGCACCTCGCCGAGGTCCACGACTACCACGACCCGGCCACCCCCATCCTCGCCGCCTCACTCCCACGCCGCGTGCCCGGATACCGGGCACTCGGCTTCACCAGAACATGAGCGCATCCGATCGCGATCATCACTGCGTGGTAGAACGAGTAATAGGGAGTGGTAAGCCGCTGGCTGATCCGCCTCGCTCAGTACCAACGCGGCGGGCCCCCCATGCTCACGTAGAGCGTCCGTCACCACCAACACGATCGGGATCAGTAGCTTTACCCGCTGGTTGCGAGGATGCGGGGAAGAAGCCAAGCGTGCTGGGCCTAGCGTAGTAGGCTGACGGCATGGGTCGGTTCTCCGAGGATGAGCTGCATGCGGTTGTCTCCCGGTACGAGGCGACGCGGGCGCAGGCATTGACCGAGCGGGACGAGCAACTACGGGCGTTCCACGCGGCCGGGTGGCGGCCGGTGGATCTGCAGCGGGTCACCGGGTACAGCCGGGAGACCATCCGTCAGGCGCTACGACCGGAAGTCCGGCGGGCGACCAACATCAGCCGACGTAGGACATCACCCCAGCCACCGGCGGACTACCGGCCCTACGGTAACCGGAGGCTCTACGTGGTGGCCGAAACCCTCGCCGCGCTGCACGGCCCGACCGAGGGCACGGTGACGCTTCCGCGTCATCTCGACTGGTCCGGGCACGCCGAGTACGACCTGAACCGGACCGCACGCCTGGCCAGCATGTACAAGGTGGTGCTCACCGAAGCCAGTACGGCCGAGGACCTGAACACCTGGCTCAATGCCGACCTCCTCCGGCGGCTCTGGCCCACCCTCTGGCTGCCGCCCCAGCTCCGCCAGCGCTGGGAGGATGCCTTTCCCGAACTCGCCACGATCCGCAGCAACGCGGCGTAGCGGTGGACCCCTTCCACGAACGCCTCGCCCGTACCGGGCTCGCGGCGGCCGATCGATACGGCTTCGCGCTGGCCGGCGGTTACGCGGTTCAGGCCGCCGGGCTTCTCGAGCGGCCCAGCGAGGACGTCGACCTGTTCACCGCCTGGGACCGCCGGCAGGAGTTCACCGCCGCGGTCGCCGCCGTCGTACACGCCTACCGAGACGACGGCCTCACCGTCGAGACCGAGCGGCAGTACGACACCTTCGCCCGGCTGGCTGTCACCGACGGTGTGCGGGTCTCCAAGGTCGAACTCGGTGTGGACTGGCGTGCCAACGAACCGATCCTCATGGCGATCGGACCGGTACTCCACCCCGACGACGCGGTCGCAAATAAGATGAGCGCACTCTACGGGCGAGCGTTCGCTCGTGACTTCATCGACATCGACGCCACACTCCGATCCGACCGCTACACCCGCGAAGCCCTCATCACCCTCGTGCAGCGCGCCGACCGTGGTTTCGACCGGCGCGTCTTCGCCGACGCCCTCGGACAAGCCGCCCTGCTCGATCCTGACGACTTCGCCCAGTACGGCGTCGCCGGCCGAGCGCTGGACGATCTCCGTAGCCGATTCGCCGAATGGCGCCGTGAACTGCTCAGCGAGGAGGAATCCGCTCGATCCGACGGCTCCGTCAGCTAGCGCTCCAGCTGATCTTCGGCAAGCGATCGCAGCAAGGCCGCGGGGCGACCGGCACGCATAGGTGGAAAACAAAAGGCCGCAGGTCATCGGCCTGCGGACACCGGCGGAGCGTCGGGTTAGGAAACCGATGCTCTATCCCCTGAGCTACGAGGGCGCGAGGGCCCAGCCTACCTGCCAGCGGGTGCCAACGAGTACCCAGGAGTACCCGCCTGTGCTCACGGGCGCCAGCCGCCCGCTGCTCCGACCAGCGGAGCACACATGGAGCACACCGATGCCCGCCGGACGGACCCGCGCCAACCGCTGCCCGGCCGTGACCGCGGCTGCCCAACGGTACCCACGACTCACCGAGCGCGTTCCGAGCACAGCGGAGATCATCGAACAATCGGTGCGCTGGTTTCAGTATCGGGTCGGTGCCCGGTTACCTTGCTACCAGCGGATACGAAGCATCGGACTACGGATCACAAGGTTAGGGGTTCGAGTCCCTTCGGGCGCACAAGATCAAGAGACGCCTGACCTGCCAAATGGCGGTCAGGTGTCTCTTGTTGTTCCATGCCCATGGACGGACTGGTGCTCGGATGGTGCTCGTACGACGAGGCTGTCCTATGTCCCGGCTTCTCCGTCTCCGTCCCTGTAGGCGCGGCCGGGTCGGATAAAGGACGCGATCGTGCGATGGGGGTAGGCGGAGGGGACTCGTCCGCTTGCAGCGGTACGGCATCCTGGTGCGCGGCCCGACCGTCGCCGCGCTCGTCGCCTACGGGCTCGCGCTCGCTTTGGCGCTTCACATCCTCGGCGCTGAAGGTGTGGGGCTCAGGCGCCGACACACAGTTACGAGACGTCCCTCAACCTTTGGATTGCCGGCGAGGCGGTTGCTGACGGCCCGGTACACAGGTCGCGAGACTCGGCCGGTGCCATATGGCGACCAGACTGAGACCGAGCTTTGACCCCCCTGCTGGGGGGCCTGGTCGCCGTAGTCGGCCAGTATCAACAGACGTCGTACGCGCGCTCACGCACGGCGGCCATGTCGATCCTTCCGCGCGTCGTCGTCGCATGGCGCACCGAGGTGGCCGCCCGGGCCGGCCACTCCGTCGACGTGTCTGGTGGCCGAAGCAAGATCTGGCATCAGAGACCTTGGAATCTCGGACCTTGATCAAGAGCACCCGGTAGGCGTTACATCGATGACAATGGCGAGGTGATGACCGCCTCCTCACCCCCGCTTCTGCCATCGTCCATCAAAGACGTGTCTTGGCGCAATGCCGTTCAGATAGGGCATCTATCGAGGTCAGCGTGGTGAGCTGACGTTGGTGGGCTGCG
>NZ_JBHSBP010000088.1:0-20035 GCF_042650725.1 Micromonospora sp. GCM10011541 | reverse complement strand
AGAGGGCATTTTCACGTTCACGACCCGCCACCACCGCCAGCCTTCGTGAAGGCGCGAGGCTAGCCCCCAATGTGACTACCAGCGATAGTTGGCACGTCCCAGCGATAGTTGGCACCGGCGCGTGGTCTTTGGCCGTTCTGACTGTGCCGACACCGATAGATGGCGGTTGCCAGCGATAGTTGGCGAGCGCTCACCCCGAGTTCCGCAGTGTGCGCCCAGAGCGGGAGGTGAAGCCGTGATCTAGCGGTGAATCTTGTTGCTCGTCAGCTCGCCGTCGCCTGCCAGTGGAAGTCCGGTTTGGGTAGCCGCCAGGGGCCCGGTAGCAGACTGGCGGCTACCCGGACCGCGCCAATCCCGGACCCTACTTGTAGACACACGGACCGATCCCCAAGATGTGACCTGTGTGAATGCCAACGATCTCGTGTGCCTACGCGGCGATGGCCTATGAGTTGCGGTGCGATTGACGAAGAAAGTTGTTACCAGCAGAGTTCGACCCGCTGCGTGGTGCGGAATCCCGGCATGAGGTTCGACCTGTTCGAATTGGGGATGGTATGTCAATAGTTCAGATGGTTTTGCCCCTGGTCGGTGTCGTGATCGGCGCTTTCGGTTCCTTCCTAGCCGCGAGCGCGGGAGAACAGGCACGTTGGCGCAGGCAGCAGCAGACTCGCTGGGATGCGCGGCGAGTCGAGGCGTATGCCGAGTACGGAGACGCGGTGAAGCGCGTTTACGTGACGTGCAAGCAGATCGTCGATGCGAAGGCTCGCGCCGTCGGCAGCGAACAGCCAACGATGGACGAGCGAATCGCCGAGCTCGTCCGGCTGTCGGCGGAACGGACGTCGAGGTGGGAGACGGTCCTCCTGCTCGGCGATGCCCGGACCATCGAGGCGGCGCGGAAGTGGCACAGGCTCGTCTGGGAGATGGAGCGCATCGCCCGCGGGGAACTTTCTGCCGATGGGGTCTGGGAGTACGCGTGGACGGCTTCGTATTTCGAGCGGACGCGATTCTACGAGGCAGCACGCCGCGACCTGGGCATCGCTGACGCGACTCTCCCGGCTAGCGTTCCGTGAAGTGTCCGAGATTCGGACCACGCAGATCACGGCAGACCCTCATGGCAAACGTTGCTAGAGGAGTTATCAGACGGAACTCAACGAGATCGAGCAGGGGGCGGTGAGAGCGTTCCTTGCGGCGCGGTCGATGCGCCTGGCCAGGTTGTCGGCGTGATGGTCAAGCCGGGGGCGGAGGCCGGCGTAGTGGCCGTGTCCGGAGGCGACGAACTGCCGTTTGGCGTGGACGTAGAGAGCCAGTTCGCTTCCCAGTTTGGGCCGGCCGGGCTCGGCGCGTACCGGCGGGGGGAAGTAGCGCTCGCCCTGGGTGATGCGGCGGAGCGTCTCGGCGTCTGCCGTAGTCAATGCGGTGGACGGCTGCATCCAGCTCATGGGCGAGTGCCTCCACAGCGGTGTCGAACCCGGCTCGTTGCGCGGGGGTGGTCGCGGAGTTGAGCGGCGCGGTGACGCCGGGGCGGCGCCCGACACACTGCCGAACGGTTGGTGCCAACAACACCTGGGAACGATGCCAACTAGCTCTGGCACGGGACCACAACTGCCCCTGCCCAGACGAGCGCCGCGATGCCAACTATCGCTGGTAGTCACACCCAACAGGCCCTGCCAGCCGCCATCGCTGTCTGACAGCGCAGGTCACGGCCCCGCCTCCCAGCGCCCGGCCCAGTGAGCGCCCGCGCCCTTTGACAGGCGACCAGGTCGTCTGTCAGACCTACCGGTTCTGACAGGCGGCTCGCCTCACCAGCCCGCGCTGACGCCGAGGCGCCTGACAGTGCTGCTCAGTGGCGATTTGCGGCCACAGCGCACGCGACAGGCGCTGACAGACAGCGCCGCTACCGTTTCCGACAACACCACACCCCACATATCGCTCCACCCCGGTTCGGTCCCACCTCAGGGACACCCCGCCGCACCCCGCGGTACGCGACGCCCACCCGCTCCGGCCGGTCGGCACGCGCCCCGCGCGACGGCCCTCGAGGTCGCACCAACCACCCGCGCCACCTTCTCCCCCTTATTGCCTCGACCCGACCCACGTACCCGGTGGGCCGGTCAACCCCGCGTGCCTACACGCACCCGACGAAGGAGGACCTGCGCATGTCCGCTCTGAACGGCACCCCGCTGACCCGTCACGGCAGCCGCGTGCCCGCCATGCCCACCCGACCGGCCACCGTGCAGGCCACCTCGGCGTTCGCGCGCCGACCGGCTCCCACCCAGGCCACCACCGCCGCACCGGCCGTCACGCCGGCGCCCACCATCGCCACGATGATCGTCTGCCTACCCGACGAGCTGCCCTACGAGGCGTTCACCGCCCACCAGCTGCACACGCAGTTCGGGGTGGCCGGCACCCTCACGCCCCTGTTCTGGGCTGTTGCGCGGCTGCGGCTGTGGCAGCGCCAGCAGATGATCGGCCTGCGCAAGGGCCGCCCCGCGCCGTGCGCGGGCGGACCGGTCAGGCTGCTGGACCTGCAGGGCATGCGCCACGCCGCTGGCGTCGGCGCGGGGATCCGCTACCAGGTCTGGCAGCAGGCTGTGCACGGCACCCGCCCGGCCACCCCGTGGCCGGTGTTCGAGAGCCGCCATCTCGCCGATCCGCAGAAGTATCCGTTCGAGGCCGCCTCGGCGGACTTCCACGCGCAGCCGCGCGTCAACGCGATGCGGATGCACGCCGCGGCGGCGCCCGGCAGCGGCCAGCCCAACCCGGGTGAGCTGGAGATGTACCAGGCAGGCCCGCTCACCTACCAGCACTACCACGCCCTCAGCGCCATCGCCGGTGACGCGCTGCTCACCGCCGACGGCCGCAAGCTGGCCCCGGCCAGTGACGCCCTCGCTCACCGGGTGACCTACCTGGAGCAGGCCCTGCGCTACCTCGACACCGTCGAGCCGGGCCAGCGGCTGCTCGCGGTCGCCCTCTAACCACACGACACGCCGCCCGGACGGCGCCCTGGTCCCTGTACCCCCGGAGACCACCAGGCGCGCCGCCCGGCCGGTGCTCGTCCACGCGCCGACACGCGCAGGCCCCGCCCTGCGCACCTCTCAACCAGAAGGAGGCATCCGCCTGATGAGGTCACGACACCGCGCCGCCGCCATCCGCGCGGCGCTCACCGCCGTCGAACACGACGCCAACACCCGAGGCTGGGACGCCCTGCCGGCCCTGCTCGGCCTGTTCGACGTCACCACTCACCGCCACCAGCCCCGCATCGACATCGACGCGCTCAGCGTCGACCCGGCGTTCTGGTGGCTGCACGCGCAGACCGTCCCCGGCATGCGACTGCCCTACTGGGTTGGCCTGAAGACCCTCACCGCCCACCTCACCGCTGCCGAAGGGGCGCCGCTGCTGGCCCAGTGGGCGCACACCGGCCAGCGGCGGCTGCTCGGGATGGCGTTCCTCGGCGAGGGCCTGGACACCAGCGACGCCGGCCGCCGCGCCGCCGCCGCCCACGGGCCGCCCCTCGACGACGACGGAGTCCCGGTGCGGGCGCTCACCGCCTGCGACATCGACGGCCGCCACTACCAGATTCTGCGGTACCGGGGCGTTGGCACCACTAGGACGCTCGTGCTAGACGATCCGCCGGCACGGGTGCGGGCCACCGTCATCCCGGCCTGCCTGCGCCGCCTGCTCACCGCGGCGCGCGCCTGATTGACGCGGTCGAGCACCGGGGGCCGCGACGCGGCAGTCCACCGGGCGCGCCGGCCGATCCGGTACGGGTCAGGTGCCTGCGCGCGCCGACACCACCTCCGACCGCTCACCGGCGGGCCGCTGTGTCACCGGGCGCCCGCCAGCAGTGGCCGGCCTGACCCACCGCAGGGCATCTCCACCAGCTGCGGAGGGCGCCGTGGACCGCCGGGCGCCCGGGGCTGGGGCGTGCACCCGAGCCCGGCCAGCAACAGGGCGCCCCTTCCCTCTTCCTCCCACTCCGACAACGGGAGGTTCAGCCGCCATGCCCCACCGACTGTGGTTCCGCCTCGAGGACGTGCTGCCGCTGGCAGAACACGCCCTCGCCTGCCCCACCCACCGCCTCACCAGAGCACAGGTCGCCGCCGGCGAGCGCAACGGCCCCGCGCTGACCCTGACACGCACCGGCCACCGGGGCGTGCTGCGCTCCAACGGCGTCCCGGCCTGGCGCACCGGTGACGGCGATGAGCAGGCCGCTGTCAGCACCTCGTGGTGCGCCGCCGCGGCCAGTTCCCGCCAGGAGGCGGAGGAGAACCTGTACCTGCCGCTCGGGCGGGCGAACCTCGGCCAGCGTCGGCTGATCGACGTCCTGCGCGCCGCCCGCGACCTGCACCGGCCCTGGCTCGCCGTCGCACCCGACACCTGGCCCGGCACCACACTCGACGCCACGCACGTACAGCTCCTCGACCGGCGCGAGGACATCGCCCCGCCCGGCGTGCGCTGGCGGCCGGTCATGGTCACCTCCCGGCAGGTCGCCGACCGCTCCTACCCCGCGCTGGTGGCCGACGGCTACACCGCCAACGCCGGCGGCCTCATCTGCCGCTTCGACCCCGCCACGGCCCGCCTGCTCGCCGCCGAGACCACCGGGCCGTGGCGGCTGGGCACCATGCCCGGGGAGTACCCGCTGCTGCGCTTCGACGGCGACACCGCGGTCCTACTCGAGGAACGCGACACCGGCGAGGAGACCCTCCTCGACGTCGACGAGTGCTGCTACCCCGACCGCGACGGCTACTACAGCATCGGCGCCTACCGCTGGTCCTGGCACGCCGACACCACGGCCTCGATGCCCGTGCGGGCCCGGCTGCGGCTGCACCTGAGCGCCCTTGCCGCACGCACGCGCGGGATCGCAGCCCGCCGACCGCCCTGGCAGTCGACTCCCCGGCCGGCCGAACCCTCGTTCTAGATCCGCTTGCACTTGATCAGCGCCGCGTTCGAAGCGTGGATCAGTGCTGACCTCCACTGCAGAAGGGACACGCCCATGACCGACACACCGCAGCACGTGCCGGCGCACACCATGTTCCAGGTCCTCGCCGCGCTCGGCGAACTCGGCGAAGCCACCGCCGCGGCCGTGGCCGAACACGCCGGACTCGGCTACTCCACCGCAACTGCGAAGCTGCGCGCCTGGGAGCAGATCGGTCAGGTCGAGAAGCTCCACACCGACGGCAACCGCACCCTGTGGCGGTTGACCGACACCGGCCGCACCACCACCACCACCGGCCAGGCCGACCCGCCCTCCCGCGAGGCAGTGACCGACTCGCCCCCCGACGAGCTGGAGCGGAGCGCACCGGACACCGCCGGCCCGCCACAGCAGGACGGCGAACGGATTGTGCCGCCGAACGGGCACACCGACGACGAAGCCACGACACCCTCCACCGGGACGCCTACCTCGCCGGATGCGGCCACGCCCGGTCGTGCCGACGAGGAACAGCCGCCCTCGGCGGAGGCAGATCACCAGGACCAGCAAGCCAGTGCGACCGGGGACGAAGTCGAGGCCGAAGTCGACGCCGACGTGGGCAGCGAGGCCGCCTCGACGGCCCCCGACCGTCGATCCAAAGGGTCCCTGCGCGGCGCGGTGCTCGACATCCTCGAAGCCCATCCCGACCGGCAGTACAAGACCGGTGAGCTGTGCAGGCTCATCGACGCGGCGAACGCCGGCTCTGGAGCGAAGAAGGCCAGCGGCGGCGCGGTGTACAACGCGGCGGTCAAGCTCGTCGCCGCCGGCACGGCGGTACAGACCGTGGAGAAACCGGCCACCTTCCAGTACGCCCCCACCACCGGCAGCCGATAACCCCGACCCCTGTCAGGCAGCCCAGGGGCGGGCGTCGAAGTTTGGCGACTCACGCCCGCCCCCGGTGCTCCTTTCTACAAAAGGAGCAACTCAGTGTCTCCCACCCTGCACGCAATCGTCACCACCGTCGGCGGGATCCTCGCCGGTCTCGCCCTGGCCGGTGCGGTGCTGTGGCGCCAGCACCAGGCCCTCGCCACGGCCCGCTACGAGGCCACCCACGACGAGGTCACCGGCCTGCCCAACCGGCGGCTGTTCCTCACCCGCCTGCGCGCCGCCCTCGCCGGCAACACGCCAGTGGGGGTGGTGCTGCTGGACCTCAACGAATTCAAGACGGTCAACGACACTCTCGGCCACGACACCGGCAACGATTTGCTCGACCAGATCGGCCGGCTCCTGACCCGCATTCCCGCCCCGGTGCAGGTCGCCGCCCGGCTCTCCGGCGACGAGTTCGCGCTGCTCGTGCTCGGCGATCGGGACGACACCGCCGCTGCGGCCCACGCCGCGTGGGAGGTGATCGGCGCGGAACCGGTCCGCGTGGTCAACGGCACCCTTCAGGTCGCGGCCTCGGTCGGCTACAGCCACATCCACGCGTCCTTCGCGTCCCCTCGGCAGCTCCTCGCGCAGGCCGACGCCGCCATGTATGAGGCGAAACGCACCGGCAGCAGCGTGTGCGAGTACCTGCCACACCGGACCCCCACCGCGCGCAGCCGCGACCGCCACCACTACTGATCCCGCCCCTCACCCCATGGACCCCGCAGCCGCCCTGGCTGCGGGGTCCTTTCGCATCCACTCCCGCAGAAGGGGAGACCGCTGTGTTGTCCTTCACCGTCGTCCACACCCTCACCGCTTGCCTCATCGCCGCCGACGCTGACGCCGACATGCTGGGTTGGGGCCAGCCCGCGACGCTGCTGCTCATCCACGACCGACCGAGCACCGCCGCCGGGCCGAAGCGGCTGCGCGAGATGCGCAGCTTGGAGTTCCCGCTGCGCCGCGAAGACCTGCCCACCGACGCGGCCGGGCTGCCCGCGCTGCTGCAGCACCTCGCCGACGCCCTGCACGACCCGGCCGCCACCACGCCCTACCGGGCCACCCTCGCCACCATCATCGGCCGAATCCACGCCGGCGCGCCGGACGCGCGGCTGCTGGCCTGGGCCGCCTGCTACCACGACGTCCACACCCTCGACGGCCAGCCACGCCAGGCCCGCCGCGTCGACGCCGTCGACACCGACGGCCGCGGGTACCACCTCACCCACCTGCGCGGCGAGGACCACCCGCTGCTCCTCGTCGACGACACCCCCGACCCCGGCGGCACGCCCGGCACCCATCCTGGGCTGGCCGCCCTGCTGGCCGCCACCGCCCACCGCACCCTGACCATCACCTGTGGGGGCACGGCGTGACCAGCCGCACGGCCCCGCCCGGGCCCGACCCCGACCAGCCGGTCTTCAGCGTGTGGGGGCCTGACGGCGCATCCATCCACTGCCGGATTTGCGGGGCAGTCGACGAGGTCGTCTTCACCGAGGTGCCGTCCATGGCCGGCTACGGCGAGGACACCTCCGCACGCTGCACCCGCTGCGGGTCGGCCGAGACCACCGACCCGATCTTCGGCTGGCGGGCCACACCCGCTACCTGGCCGCCCCCGCTGGAGCCCCACCAGCCCTGACTGCCGCCTCCGGCCGCGTCATCGTCTCTCGCTGAAGGAGTCCTACCCCGTGAGCACCCACTGCTACATCGGCGCCGCCGACCCCGACAACCCGCACGTCGTGCACGCCCGGTTCGTGCTCTTCGACGGCCACCCGAGCGTCGTGCTGCCCACCCTGGCCGCGATCTGGGCCGGTCACGCCCGCCGCGACGCCCGGGCGCTGATCACCGCGATCCTCGCCTGCGACTGGGAACACCTCGACCCGGACATCACCTCCACCGCCGCCTGCGGGTTCGCCGGGCAGCGACCGGTGCCGGGCGTCGGCATGACCCTGGCCTGCACCACCACTGACGGCGTCGTCGACGCGCCGGAACCGGTCTCGGTGTTCCCGCTGTGCCACGCCGGTCACCTCGACGCCGAATGGATCTACCTCATCGAGGCGGGCACCGCCGCGGTCGCCGTGCACACCGACGACGGCACCCGCATCGGCGCCTACCCGCTCACCGGCTGCCTGCACCCCACCGCCGCCGACCGCCGACCGCCACCGCCCTGCGAGCCGCGGCCATCGGCGGGAGCGCAGCGGTGAGCGCCCGCGTCCTCGCCGCTGTCGCCGCCGGGGCTATCACCGTGCTGGTGCTGTGCGCGGGCGGGGTCGCTGCCCTGTTCACCGGCGGCGGCACCGCCTCCGCCGCCTGCTACCGCACGGTCGGCCCCGGCGGGCAGCCGCTGCTGCCCACCATCGCCGCGTCCCCGCCCGCCAGCAGTAGCGCCGGCGGCTGGAGCAGCGAGCAGACGGCGAACGCCGCGGTGATCGTCGCGGTCGGCGGGGAACGGAAGGTGCCGCCGCGCGGGTGGGTCATCGCCCTGGCGACCGCGATGCAGGAATCCGGCCTGCGCAACCTGCCCGGCGGGGACCGCGACTCGGTCGGGCTGTTCCAGCAGCGCCCCTCGCAGGGCTGGGGCACACCCGCTGAGCTGCGGGACCCCCGGTACGCGGCCGGGACGTTCTACACGGCGCTGCTGGCCGTTGACGGCTGGCAGGCGATGGCGTTGACCGACGCCGCGCAGGCCGTGCAGCGTTCTGCCTTCCCCGGCGCGTACGCGAAGTGGGAGGACGACGCCGTCGCCCTGGTCCGCGTCCTCGCCGGCGGCACACCGGCCGGCCCGGTCGCCGCGGATCTGGAGCAGGCGATGAGCAACCCGCTGTGCCTGTTCGACGGCGGTGACGGGCAACCCGGCGGCGAGCAGGTGCCCCTGCCCGCCGGGTTCACGCTGCCGCCGGGCACGCCGCCGTCCGTCGTGACCGCGATCGGCTGGGCCCTGGCCCAGCGCGGCACCCCCTACACCTTCGGCGGGGACTGCACCGCCCCGCACTCCGGCATCGCCCGGCATCAGTGCGACTGCTCGTCGCTGCTGCAGCAGGCCTACCGCGCAGCCGGCATCGCGATTCCCCGCACCACCAGCGAGCAGGTCCACGCCGGCAGCGCGGTGAGTGACTACCGGGACCTGCGGCCGGGAGACCTGCTGTTCATCCCCGGCAGCCGAGGCAGCAGCAGCCGTCCCGGCCACGTCGGCATGTACCTCGGCCAAGGACTGATCGTGCAAGCCCCGCACAGCGGCGACGTCGTCAAGATCAGCAATCTGTCGGCGTGGTCTGGGCAACTCGCCGCCGTGCGCCGCGTCGTCAACCAGCCGTAACGGCATCAGATGGGACCCGCGCGCGGACACGGGAGGTCGCTCACGGCCGCCGCCGCGCCGCCCTCCCACGGCCCGCACGGCAGCCCGTGCCGGCATCCGCAGCCTGCGCGACGTCGCCGCCCATCACCCCGCGACACAACGGGGTCGCGCCGCCTGCCGCCGGCCGATCCGGCTTCGCGGCGCTCACCCGCTGACCCGTCCCGCGGCGTCCGCGCCGCCCGACCCCTCCCCACCGAACACCGATGAAAGGACGACAGTTGATGACCGACTCGCCAGATGCCAGCAGCGCGAAGGCGCGGCCGGGGGAACATCCCGGGGACCGCACGGACTGGCTGGCGTTGGGCCGCCGGCTGCAGGACATCCAGAACCAGATGATCCACGGCGGCCAGACGCACCGGTACGGCGACGACTACTACGGCGAGGCGCTGCGGCAGCTGCTCAGCGACTCCCGCTCCGGCTGGATCAGCACCGCCGAGCACCAGTGGCTGATCGACCTGCACACCGGTGTGGACCGGCGCAACCTGCAGGCGGCGAACCGGCAGGCCCGCGAGGCCCGCTCCCGCTACGCCACCGTAGGCCGGAAACTACGCGCCGAGCTGGCCGGGTGGCTGCGGGAGGTCACCAACGAGCGGACCGTCGCGGCCCGCTACCGCCGGGAGGGTGTCCTGCTCGCCGCGGACTGGATCGACCCCGCCACACCCGCACACCCCTACACCAGCCTCCGCCTGACGACCGGCGGGGCGGGCGCCGGGGGCCGGGCGCCAGCTGAGCCGGTGGACCCGCAGGTGCTGCTGTCGCTGCGGGCCGCCGGTGAGCGCGACGGCAGCCTGGCCGCCGGCTGGTGGCAGCAGCACGCCATCGAGGGACGCACCCCGGCCGAACAAGCCCAGACCGCCAGCACGGCGCTGGCCGGCATCGACGACAGCGACGAGAAAGCCCTTGAGGCCCTGCCGCGCTTCGACACCGCCGGCTACGACGCCGCCCGCTACCACGCCCACGCGCCGTCAGACGCTCCCGCCTGGGCGGACCTGCCCGACTTCGCCCGTGCGCTGGTCATCGACGCCGTGCGGGACGGATTCACCGACGCGGTCCGCGACAGTGTCGCCGCCCGATGCCAGGCACTCCTGAACACCGCCGGCACCAGCACCGCGGCGCCCCGGCGACGCGGCGCCCCGGTGACGGGAGGCACTCACCACCCGTCGCGAACACCGGCAGGGCCGCCGCGACGCAGACAGCACCGCAGACGAGTGGCTCCCACCTCATCGCCGGGCAACAACCGGCCGGCGATCCGCGTACTCCCGTTGGAGGTTGCACCGTGAGTTGTTCCACCCTGATCGGCATCACCGCTTCCGGTGGCGCCTACATTGCCCGCTGGCTGCACTGGGGCGGTGATCCCGCAGAGATGCTGCCGCTGCTGCGGCGAGTCTGGCAGCAAACCTTCGACCGACACACCCTCGCCATGGTTGAGGCGGTGGTTGGCCACGACTGGGTCGCCATCGACGCCGCGGCGGCCGGCTCCGGCCGCCGCCGCGTCGGGCGGCCGGTGCCCGGCGTCGGCTACACCGCCGACCTGACCGGCGGCGTGCGCCGTGGCCGGATCGACGACCCGGCTGAGGGCTACCTGGAGTGGATGTACCTGGTCGACGTGTCCACCGACAGCGTGGTCGTGTACGAGGCGACCTGCCACGGCCGGTGGCTGCGCCACAGCCGCCACCTGCTCGATCCCAACTCGGCCGGGATGGCGCTGGGCTGCGGCGGCCACACCGTGCACGGCCACCACTGGGCCGCCGCGCACCTGTGGCTGCCCGAGGCCCGCGCGGGCCTCGACGCCGAGATCTGCCTCGCCGCGCACCCGCACGGCGCGCCGGTCATCAAGATCGGCGACCCCGTCGCCCACGCGATCGCCGCCACCACCGCCGCTCGCGCCGCCGGGTCAGGGCGGCAAGGGCTGTGGCTGCGCCCGGCGGCTGCCGAGTTCGACCTGATGCTGCCGGGCAGGCACGGCGCGCTGCCGCACCGCCTGCGCCGCGACACCGACGGGCTGCTGCTGCTCGACGTGCCGCTGCCCGACTGGTCGTGGCGGCTGTCCGGCCCGGCTGAAGGAGAGCGGCGGTGAGCTTCCAGCCGGGCGAGCGGGTCGCGCTGGAGCACACCAGCGACCCTCACACCCGGCTGCGCCCGGGTGACGAGGGCACCGTGCGCCGCTACCACCCCCACCAGCGGATCCTCGACGTCGACTGGGACAGCGACTCCCACCTTTCGATGCTCCTCGGCTCCGGCGACCACGTCCGCCGCGTCCCCGCCGCTGCGACCAGCGACGCCGATTGGCAGCGGGTGCTCGACGCGCTGCGCGCAGCCGGTGCCGCCGCGGGACGCGATGCGGCCCAGTGGTGGGCGCAGCACGTTCTCGGCGGCCGAGCCGTCGGCGAGGTCTCCGCGACCGCCCGGCAGGTCCTCACCGGCCTCAATGACGGGGACCCGGCGGTCATCGACGGGCTTGCGCTGGCCGACCGGTACGTCCTGGCCGAGGACCGAGACCGGTACGCCGAGCACGCCCCGCACGGCGCCCCCGGATGGGACCAGCTCACCGCGCACCAGTGCGACCAGACGCGGTGGTCGTGGTGCGACGGCTTCGATGACGCCGCTGAGGCCGAAGCGGCCCGGCAGTGCCGCATCGTCCTGCACCCGGCCGGGGACGACCGGGACGTCAGTCACCTGCACCCGACCGGGTGCGCCTGGGCGGGCCGGGCGTGTTCGCCGGCGACTGGGCGTGGACACCCAACGCCGGCGGGGTCATGCGTATCCCGGTCGCCTTCGCCGGCACCCTGGTCGACACGTGGAACGGGTGGGCGGTGTTCACCTGCACCCGGCAGGTGGCGGAGGCGATCGTCGCCGAGCAGCAGGCCGCCCGCGACCGCTACCGCCAGCACCTCGCCGCCGACGGCATCACCGGGGAACGCCAGCAGCGGATGGTCGACGAGTCCCTGGCCCGCCTGCGCTTCGACGGCGACGTCATCGTCGCCGACGAAACCCGCGTCCACGGCGACCCCGACGCCGTCGAGCGGATCACCTCCGACCCGGACGGCCGGTACACGGTGATGGGCCGGGCCTGGACCTGGACCGCCGTGCACCCCTACGACTGCGACCGCATCGCCGGCGACCTTCCCGACCCTCCCGGACAGGCGCAGCCCGAGGCCTGACCTCAGTCCCGCAACCACAACCCCCGCGGAAGGACCACGACCATGATCGATGACGGCAGCGACGACGAGTTCGGCGCGTACGCCCACGAGGAGATTCTCCAAGCCGTGGTGCGGCATCTGCTCACCACCGCTGATCTGGACCAGCTCTGCGACGACGCCGACCTGCCGCAGCTCACTCACGACGACGGCACCCCGGTGACGATCGACTCGGCCCGCGTCTACCGCGACGCGCAGGTGATGACCCTCGACCGGGGTGTGTGGCTGGAACTGTCCGACGGCAGCGTGTTCGGCCTGACCGTGCACATCGGCCGTCGCCCTCGCGGCGAGGTCACCCTCCGCCGCCGCTAAGCACCCGCGGCCGACCTGGCTCGACTTGATCGGTCAGCGGTCGGGTGCGTTCCTTGTCGTCGCCCACCGCAGCGGTGGCGGCGACACCCGACCGGCAGCCCCTGCTTCACGAACCTCACGGAGGTCGCTGGCCGCCCCTGCCACAGGGCCGCGTCCGCCACCGCCGTCTCCGCCGCGCGGAAACCGCACCACGCCCGCGCACCCGGAGACGGGTGCGCGGGCCCACCCCCATTGACAGGAGGCCCCGCATGGACCCTGCAACCCCGCCCACCAGCGCCGACGTCCCGCCCGACTCCGGCGACGGGCGCCGGCCCGGCTACCTCTACCGGCAGGTCGCCGCGTACCTCGCCAGCCAACCCGACCAGTGGCTCAAGGTCGGGCAGGTCACCAACGCGATCGCCGCCCGCTCCGGCGGGGCGGTATTCGAGGCGTTGAAAAAGATGGCCGCCGCCGGCTACGCCACCCACCACACCGGCCCGCACCGCTTCCAGATCACCCAGGCCGGCATCGACGCCGCCGGGACAATACCCCCGCCCACACCGCGCACTGCTGGCGGCGCCGGGCGGTCGACCCGGCGGCAGCCCGTAGCCCGCCCGAACGGTGACCTGTACTTCCCGCGCAAGCTCGCCGGGGCCACGGACGTGCACGTGCTGCGCCGGCTGCGGGACAAGCGGATCCCGGTGCTGCTCTACGGCCCGCCCGGTACCGGCAAGACCGCCCTCGTCGAAGCCGCGTTTCCCGACCTGCTCACCGTCGCCGGTACCGGCGACACCGTCGTGGAGGACTTCCTCGGCAACTTCATCCCCCTCCCGGACGGCGGGTTCGAGTTCGTCTACGGGCCGCTCGTCACCGCGATGCGGGAGGGTCGGGCGCTGCTGGTCGACGACGCCACCCTCATCGCGCCGAAGGTCCTCGCCGTGCTCTACCCGGCCATGGACGGCCGCCGCGTGATCAGCATCCCCGGCTACCGCAACGAACGCGTCGAAGCCGCCGACGGGTTCTACGTCATCGCCGGGCACAACCCCGGCGTGCACGGCGCCATCCTCACCGAAGCTCTCGCGTCGCGGTTCGACGTGCACATCGAGGTCACCACCGACTGGGACCTCGCCCGCCACCTCGGCGTCCCCGCCCCCGCCGTGCAGGCCGCCATCACCCTCAACGACGACCTCGCCGCCGGGCGGGTGTCGTGGGCGCCGCAGCTGCGCGAGCTGCTCGGCTTCGCCCGCGTCCGCAAGACCCTCGGCCTGCCCGCCGCGGTGGCAAACCTCGCCGGCCGCGCCCCGCACGAGGACCGCGAGCAGGTGGCCGCCGCCCTGCGGCAGCACTTCGGCACCGAGATCACCGCGCTGACCCTCGGCAAGCAGCGCT
This sequence comes from Micromonospora sp. GCM10011541, assembly GCF_042650725.1. Classification (NCBI taxonomy): domain Bacteria; kingdom Bacillati; phylum Actinomycetota; class Actinomycetes; order Micromonosporales; family Micromonosporaceae; genus Micromonospora; species Micromonospora sp. GCM10011541. The sequence goes on along the minus strand of NZ_JBHSBP010000088.1, from coordinate 5,985 downwards.
AACCCCAACGGAGAACTGATGCCTCATCCCCACAGCCACCTGCAGCACGGCCCGGCCGCGCCCGCCGCGTCCGACCCGGACTGGCGGGACTGGAGCGACGCCTGGACCAGGCACATCCCCGTCCTGACCGGCCGCACCGACCTGCGCGTCACAGTCGCCCCCGGCGCGGGCGGCGGCGCACCGGCCTGCTTCTACCCCGACACCCGCCGCATCGAAGTCGACGCCACCCACATCGGCGTCCCGGATGTCGCCAACCCGCGCCGCGCCGGGCACAAGAAACTGGTTCCCACCGCCTACGGGCTGCTCGTGCACGAAGCCGCGCACGCCGCCCACAGCCAGTGGACAACCCCGCCCGATACCCCGCCGGTCGTCGCCGCCGTCGCCGACCTGCTCGAGGAGTCCCGTTCCGAAAACCGGCAGCGCGGCAGACGGCGCGGTGACCGCCGGTGGCTGCGGCACACCGTCACCACCCTCCTCGACCCCGCCGACGCTGCTGTCGACGACGCGTGGCACGCCGCGCACCTCGCCGGGCTTCTCCTGGCCCGCGTCGACGCCCGGATCATCACCGCCAAGGACATCAAGGGCGTTCGCGCCGCCGTCACCGCCGTGCTCGGCCGCAAGCGGCTCCTGCAGTTACGCGACGTGTGGCGACAAGCGCACGCCACCGGCGACACCGACGCCGAGCAGATGATTGAGCTGGCATGGCGGTGGTGCCACATCCTCGGCATCGACCCCCACCGACAGCCGCACACACCGGTCGCTGACCCCGGAGTGTTCGCCGGCCTGCTCGCCCAGGCACTGGCCGACTACCTCGCCCACACCGCCGGGCTGACCCCGGCCCAATACCGAGACCAGCACATCACCGCCCGGCACTCGGCGCCTGCGACGTGGACCCGCCGCGACCCCACCGACGCCGAACGCGCGGCGTCCCGCGCGCTCGCCGCGCGGCTGCGCCGCGCCCGCACCCACTCACCCGAGCCCGACACCCGCCCCAGCACGATTCCGCCGGGCCGGCTGCGCACCCGCCACGCCATCACCGCCCAGGCGCAGATCGCCGCCGGCACCCTGCCCACCGCCACACCCTGGCAGCGCCGCCGCCAGCTCCCACCGCCCAAGCCGACCCTGCACCTCGGGGTCATCGTCGACGCGTCTTTCTCCATGCATCCCTTTATGGCGCCGATGTCGTCGGCCGGGTGGACCCTCGCCCACGCCGCCCGCAGCAACCAGGCCGTCACCGCCACCATCGCCTTCGGCAGCGACGTCACCCTGCTCGTCAGACCCCGGCAGCACCCCACCCACGTGCTGGAACTCGGCGCCGCCGGCGGCAGCACCGCGTTCACCGACGCAGTGAAACTCGCCGACGAAGTGCTGCAGCTACGCCAACCCGGACGGCTGCGGATGCTCGCCGTCGTCTCCGACGGCGACCTGCCCGACATCGACCCCGCTCAACGGCTGATCACCACCTTGCACCGGGCGGGCTGCCCGGTGCTGTGGCTGCGCCCCGCCGACCTGGCCGGGCACACCTTCACCCACACCACCACGCTGCTGGTAGCCGACCCACTAGAGGCCGCTGGCGCCATCGCCGACGCCGCCGTCGCCGCCCTCGAAACCGCCTGACACCCCGGCCCGTCCGGGTCGGTGCCTGCCTTCAGGTAAGACCAGCCCCACGCGGCCCGTCCGAACCGACGCGCCTCGCTCTGGCCCTCCACGGCCGACCGCGACGCCGTCAACGCCAGTGTCGCCTGCCCTGCCCGCCTGGCAACACCGCCCCCTGCCACCGCCGCGCCGTCAACCGGCTCCCCCATCGGGCGTCCGCCTCGGCCTCGACGTCCGACCGCAGCCGGCTGCCGCTGCCATCGGCTGGACCACCGCGCGGTGCACGACCTGCGGTCGTCAACCAAGACCGGCCCCCACACCCGTCACGCCCGTGAAGTCCCGCAGCTGACCGGGCTGCGAGACCTCACAGCGTGCGTTGCCCATCCCTCGAACCGAAGGAGTTCCGCCATGAGCCACGACCACACATCCCCCATGCGCCTGCGCACGCCCGGCGACCTGCTCGCCGCCGTGCCGTACCTGCTCGGCTTTCATCCGACCGACAGCCTCGTCATCGTCGGCCTCACCGGCAACAAGATCACTGTGGCTGGCCGTGCTGACCTGCCGCAGCGCGCTCAGATGACCGCCTGGGTCGACGGCGCCGCCGCGCAGCACCTGTCCATGCTGCGCGGCGTCGGCGCCACGGCAGCAGTCGTCGCCGGCTACGGACCCGCCGCCGCCGTCACCCCCGTCATCGACGCCCTCACCCCTCGCCTACACGCCGCCGGAATATCCATCCTCGACACGCTGCGCGTCACCGACGGGCGCTACCACTCCTACCAGTGCCACGACCCGGCCTGCTGCCCCGCCGACGGGGTGCCCTTCGACGCGGTCAGCAGCGCCACCGCCGTGCACGCCATCGTCGCCGGGCACAGCGCCCTGCCCGACCGGGCCGCGCTGGTCGCCAGCCTCGCTCCCATCAGCGGGCCGGCCCGTGACGCCGTCACCGCCGCCACCCGCCGGGCACGCGAGCGACGGCTCACCGCCTACACCGCAGGCGGCCGAGCGGCGGTCATCCGGGAGGGCAAGAAGGCGGTACGGGAGGCGTTCGCCCGCTACGCCACCGAGCAGGTCCTCACCGACGACGAGGTGGCCTGGCTGTCGGTGCTCCTCACCGACGTCGCCGTGCGCGACGCCGCCTGGCAGGCCACCCACAGCGAAGCGTCACATCTCGCGCTGTGGACCGACCTCACCCGCCGCGTCGAACCCGACCTCGCCGCCGCCCCCGCAAGCCTGCTCGCCTTCACCGCCTGGCACGCCGGCCTCGGCGCCCTGGCCTCCGTTGCCCTTGACCGGGCCCAGGCCGCCGAGAGCACCTATCCCCTCGCCCACCTGATCGACCGGCTACTCCGCGAGGGCATCCCACCCGCCGCACTCGACGGCTGGCCCGCCGTCGACGGACCACGCCCGTAGGCCGAGAACCCTCATCCCCTCTGCCTTGACGAGACGAGAACGCTGATGGCACTGCACCTCTACTTCGACCTGGCCCAGACCCTGCGGCTGGCCGAGCACGCCGTCGCCCGCGACGAACACGCACCCTCCTTCACCGAACACGACGACGGCATCGCCTGCCCCGGCGCCCTGGTATGGGTCCACGACCACGGCGTCTACCTGATGTCCAGCGGTCTGCCCGGCCTCGGCGACCCGGATCGTCCCGGCTCCAGCGTCGTCGTCTACGCCGACGGCTGGAACCCCGACACCGACGGCCACCGCCGCGATACGGACCTCGGCGGCGACGACTTCGCCGAACACCTGCACCTCACCGAACAGCCCACCCCGCTGATCGGCGTCCTGCGCGCCGCCCACACGCGCGGCTACCCGTGGCTGCACCTGAGCGTCACCGGCGACACCTACGAGGTACGCGTCGCCCGCACCCGACGCCACCTGCCCTGACAGCACCGCCCGCCTGCCCCGGTCGCCTCTAGGCGGCCGGGGCAGGCGGGCTGGCCAGATGCAAGGAGACCTGATGACCACGCCCGAAACGCCCACGGCGCCGCATCTGCCGACCCTTGAATCCGTCCTGCGCGACGCGTGGGCCGCGTTCCAACCGCACCAACCCGCCCCGCTGGGATGGCTCACCCACACCACCACCCAGATCCAGGCCTACCTGGACGACCACCCCACCCCACCGTCACCTCCGTCCGACGGCGACACCGACTCGGTGACGCGGTGGCGCCGCGCGATGTGGCAGGCGCTGCGCGAGGCCGCCGCCACGCACGACATCGATGTCGACGCCGCCAACCGGCTCCTGCGCGCGGTGGACCTGCCGCCGCTACCGCGCCGCTGGCAGGTGCGCCTCACCCTGCCCGTCCTTATCGAGGTCACCGCCAGCAGCCGCGAGGACGCCTTCGACACCGCCGAAACCGCCATCGAGACCGCCCTCACCAACGCAGACCTACAGGTGCGCTTCGAATGGGACGGCAGCGAACGCGACGACGCCGACCCCGGAGACCTCGACACCGCCGCCGACGAACCGGCAGAGCTGGGATGACCGCCGACTCGCCGACCAACGCCACTGCGCGGCCCGTCACTAGCCACCACCGCAAGGAAAGCCCCGCTGTGACGCCACATCTTGTCCGCAAGTACACCGGCCACGCCATCACTGCCGACGCGATGACCGCCGCCCGACAGCACGCCGGAGCGCTGCCGATGCTCGCCGCCGCGCTCACCAACACCTGCCACGCCCTCGCCGCCACCGAAGCCGACCTCAAGCGTGGCCCGGTGGTCTGCGGCATGCGCTTCAACGCCCTGATCGCCCAGCGCAGCGCCCACATCAGCCACCTGCGGGCACTGACCCGCCTCTGGCTGGCCCACTAGCAAACCCCGCAGCCACCCACCGCGGACCAGGCCGCCCCAGCACGACGCCTCGCCGAGCTCATCCTCACCGCGATCGACGACGACATCGCGAAGGGCTCGTGCCCTCCGGCATCGGCTCGTTCACCGACCTGCACCGCTACCTCGACGCCAACGACTACCTCATCCGCGCCGACGTCCCCCACAACGACAGCCAAACCAGCATCGACCTCACCACCACGGTGCGGGCACTGGTCATCGCCCGGCTACGCACCCCCGGCCGCGCCGTCTGCACCCACGGCGCCTGCCGCTTCGCCGCGCACGAGCACACCAGCACCCAAGGGCCCGACGGATCCGACCTCGAAGCGGCCGTGCCGATGCGCTGCCGGCACTGCGGCCAGCCCGCCCACCACGACCGCTGCCTCGACGACTACCGCCACGACAACCCCGCCGCCGCGGACTGCTTCCTCATCCACCGCGACGACTGACCCGCCCTCTCGATCTGTGCGCTGGCGTCGGGGGCAGGAGATCGGCGGGTTCGCGGTGGGTGGCGGCCCCCGCCCGAGACAACGACTTGATCCATGCGGAAAGTCGAGCGTCACTGCACAAGGCCGCCGCCCCTGGCGAACCCGACAGCGGCACCCCACACCGCTGGTCAGGGGTGGCGGCCACCCGAGCCGATCACACCCGAGAGGGACAACAAGTCATGACGCCGCAGCACCGTCGCGCCGTACCGCGAAACGTCACCGACGTCCTGCTGTGGCTGCTCGCCACCGACGTCGCCACCGCCCACCAACCGCACCCCCCGGCAGCCGCACCGCTGCGCCAACCTGCGCTGCACCGACCAGGCCTACCCTTGCCCACCTGCGCGGGATGCCCACCACGCCCGCCAAGCCGCGACACGACCCGGTCTGCTTGCGCGAGGCCGAGCGCGCGTCGCCGCCCCGGCCACCACTGCGGCAGGGCGCTTCGCCGGCTGGTTCCAGCCCAGCCAGCCCGCGACGGCACTCCCCCAGCGATCACGGCCGTATCCGCACGCCGCCTGACCCCGCGCACCGTCCGGCCCGCCACACCGAAGCAGCCCGAAGTCCCTGCACGGCCACGTGCTGGTCCGCAACGGCGACGCCTCTCGCGACCGACGTTCCGAGCCCACCTCGGATGCGTCCTGTCCTTCCCAAAGCCACGCGGCAACCCCGCCACCGGGGCTGTCCGCCGCACACACCACCACCGTCACCAACGGCGTGGCGCGCACGAGTCCTCGGCCGACTGCTGGCGGCCGTGCACCCACCCCTCAACACCGACCCCGACATCCAGGCAGGGGCGCTGCCGTCTGGCGGCGACCCCTGCCCACTTGCACAGGGAGACATCATGCAACCCACGCCCGAAGCCGACGGCGAGGCCGTCGACACCACCTCCAGGGGCGACCTCAGCGTCGGTGACCCCGTCCTCGGCAAGTCGCGACTGCTGTCGCGGCAATGCGACACCTGCATCTTCGCCCCCGGCAACCGGATGCACCTCTCCGCCGGCCGGCTGCGCGACCTCGTCACCGAGACCCGCCGACGGGAACGTTCATCGTCTGCCACGACACCCTCCCCTACT
>NZ_JBHSBP010000087.1:0-1793 GCF_042650725.1 Micromonospora sp. GCM10011541 | reverse complement strand
CTCTCCACCTCACCCATTTCGAATACCGATACCTACCGGATTCTTGTTGAGATCACGTCAATATCTTGACCTAGTTGCCGATGTCTTCGGAGTATTCGACGCGCTCTGCATCTCCCTCCAAGTGCTTCGCGCCGTCCGAGTCGTTTCATCGCCCGACTTCAAGGACGCTCCTCAATAGGCGTTCGGCACACACGAATCTCCCACGAGGACCGCGAAGACTCCTTCGCCGAAGCACGGTTGCGGCGTGTGAGCGGTTGACGGCCTACCAACCCCCCATTCGACATGGTCCAACCCAACCAACACGTCGTCGATCATCCAACTGCGGGCAATGACAGAGACGATTCGTCCATGCAATGCACGCCGCGCGCCGACCTCTCGCTCCAGTTCAGATCGCAGTACGTTGCATTCTTCGCCTCGACTAAGCCGCTGCCACGCAAGTCACGCTACCGCTCGGACAAGCCAGATTCGTCAGACACATCGCCCGCACTCTCATGCCGCCGATAGTGCTCGGGCGGCTCAGCCGCTAGGAGGCGCGGAGTTTCGGCGTGTTGGCGCAGGGGCCTTGCCGAAGATGGCTTCCTGGGCCGCTTGGGCGAGGGTGGCTTGGGTGGTGGCGGGTAGTCCGAGCCTGTTCCAGTGGAAGATCACGTGCAGGGCGGTTACTGCCCGTAGGCCGCGGCAGCCCAGATCCCCGAGGTCTGGACGAGATTACGTTCGACGCCGGGGCGACGCAGACTTCCTGAGCTGAGACCCCGCGTGTCCGGAGCTGAGGACGGCCGGAGCGGAAGCTGTGGCGGGAGGATCCGACACCAGCCCCGAAGGCAGTACCCAGGCCAGGGTCGAAGCCGCGCACAGCCAGGATCCATCGGTCGCTGCCACACCAAGACGACCGGTCGCGCCGCCACTCCTCGACGCAACAAGCTTCACACATCACAGTGGATCGTGCACACTGCGTACATGTTGGCAAAGGGGGGTGCCGAGAGTCCCGCATCGATCCGTCTGGTGACACCAAGCTCACGCGATCGGGAGGCCATCGACGCGGCCATCCAGCTCGGGAACGGGGCCCGCGCGACACTCGGTCACATGCCGTTCTCCGCTTACGACGATGCGGCAGACAAGGGCACCCTGCTCATGGCCTACGCCGAAGACCGCGCCGTGGGCTACGCCCTCTACGCACTGGCACGTCGACGTGTCCGGCTCAGTCACCTCTGCGTCGACTCCGATCGGCGCGGCGAGGGCATCGCCCGGCTACTTGTCGAGCACATCAGCGATCTCCACCACGACCACCTCGGCATCGCCGCACGCTGCCGGCGCGACTACCGCCTCGGTGAGATGTGGATACGCCTCGGCTTCGCGCAGCGCGGTGAACGCCCGGGCCGTGGCAGCAGCGGAGAACCGTTGATCGACTGGTGGCGGGACCACGACCACCCCAACCTGCTATCCGCGGACGCCGACACCGTCCTGGTGCGCGCGGCGATCGACATGAATGTCGTACGCGATCTCACCGAAGCTGACCGCACCAACGCCGACGAGTCGTACGCGTTGCTCGCACCTCACCTCGTAGGGCTGCTGGAAATCGTCCGTACAGCAGCCTTGAACACCGAGATAGACCGCCTCGACAGCGATCTCCGCTCTCAGTGCACCCACCGAGTGCAATCGTTCCCCACGGTGCGCTCCGATTCCGCCGCACGTGCCCACATCATCGACGAGCTCCGGCGGCACACGCGCCCCCTTGACCCAATGCCGTTCAGATAAGGCCTTTCGGGCAGGCCAGGATGGGTGTTGGGGGTCCC